>MGRY01000230.1:10155-12900 GCA_001799045.1 Deltaproteobacteria bacterium RIFCSPLOWO2_02_56_12
GGCATCTATTTTAGTTCGGTAGTCGCCCAGGAGCTTCTAGCCGGGGCTCGTTCTCCAGCCGGGAGAAGGCACGTGGAAGCCCTCTTGGCTCCGTTCGAGAGGGTCGGGCGTATCGTCACGCCGAACCATAGACAGTGGAGAGAGGCAGGAGATCTCCTAGCCAAGGTTTTAGAGCACCGGCCTGATTTAAAGAGTAAGCTGGCGGGCCTTGTTAATGACTGTCTGTTGGCCTTAAGCGCCCGCGCCATAGGAGCGACGCTGTACACACGAAACCGTGATGACTTTGTCCTGCTGCGACAAATAAGGTCTTTTTCTTTGGTCATTGTTAATTGAGCTGAGAGCCAGTCTCCGTATGAGAGACTAGGCCTCAAAATTCAAGAGGCCCGCAGGTCGCTTCGGTGGTCTGGCTTGTCTTGGTTCACCACAAGTGTTACACTTAGCCACAAAGCGGGACGGAGACAAAAATGCCGACTAAAAATCCACGCATCAACGTTGTTTTGGAAAAGCCGCTTTATGACAGCGTCCGGCGTCTGGCTGAAAAAGAAGATGTCTCGTTGTCGCTAAAGATCCGGGATCTGGTGCGAGCGGCGCTGGAAGCTGAGGAGGACGCCGCGCTCGCTCAGTTTGCCGAAGAGCGAGAGAAGAGCTTCAAACGCACCCGCGCCCTTACTCACAAGCAGGTTTGGGGCTCCTGAAGCGCCGGATGCCCTACCGTCTCGCTTACCACCCAGAGGTTCGCGCCAAAGACGTTCCCGCGATCAACCAGAACTTGAGAGAGCGGATCTCCAAGGCCATCGAGACCCGCCTGACCACCGAACCCCAACGCTACGGGGAGCCCTTGAGGCGCACTCTCAAGGGCTATTGGAAGCTGCGTGTGGGGGACTATCGCGTGGTCTTTAAAATTGTTAACGATGAGATGTGGATCTACGGCATCATCCACCGAAGGGACGTCTACGATAAAATCATCCGGCGGCTGTCCAGCTGACGACGTTACCAGAGGAAATACCTTGTATGGTGAAGTTATGTATGCTAGCATACGTATGTAAATCGGGAGGTCGCATATGAAGCGGACAACGGTCTTTGCGGATGAAGATATGCTAAGGAAGCTTCGCGAGATTGCCAAGAGGGAAAACACCAGCCTGTCGGAAGTGACCAGGAAGGCGCTTGTTGAGTATGTTTCGCGCCGCCGACCCAGGCGAGCGCGCCTATCGCTGGTAGGAGTTGGCCGCAGCGGACGAAAGGATATTGCGGAGCACTCCGAAGAATTACTTGGCAAAGGGTTCGGACGGTAGTGCCGTCAATCGTCGTCGATACCGGGCCACTTTATGCGATGGCTGATCGGGATGACGACTGGCACCATCGCGTTGTCAGATTCCTTGAGCGCTGGCGCGATGAGCTTGTGGTTCCCGTTACTGTGTTACCAGAGGCTGCTTATCTTCTTGCGGCCCATCTGGGACCGGAGGCGGAGATGAAGCTGGTCCAATCGGTAGTGAATGGAGAGTTGGCGGTTGAAGAGCTTACGCTCCAAGATTTACGGCGCGCTCTAGAGCTTCTCCGCCGCTACGAGGACGCGCGGATCGGATTCGTCGATGCAACAGTTGTTGCGATAGCAGAGCGCCTTAAGATCTCACGTATTCTAACAACTGACCGTCGTGACTTTTCTCTCGTGCGCCCCCGTCATTGCAAAGTGTTTGAACTGCTCCCTTAGAGTTTCGGCAGGTCCCCGACTTTTAGCCTTCTTAAACCCTCCAGCGCCGGTGGCATTATCCGGTCGCCGGATTTAAAATTGAAAAGCCCGTGGCCTCATGATCCCGGGCCCTTTTGCTTGTGGGTATTGCGGCGGCGTATAGCAACTGCTAGAATCTTTCGGTGGATGTAGTCTTTGCGCCTTCGGC
Source organism: Deltaproteobacteria bacterium RIFCSPLOWO2_02_56_12 (assembly GCA_001799045.1). GTDB lineage: Bacteria > Desulfobacterota > Binatia > UBA9968 > UBA9968 > UBA9968. The sequence continues at coordinate 12,051 of MGRY01000230.1, forward strand.
CTTCCGACACGGATATGCGGAGCAAGACTTTTATGAGCTTTTGGCAGGTCGCTATCTCAAGATCCGAAGTCAGCGCGGCCTTGATGATGTCTATGAGTTACTTGGCAGAAACCTGAGCGGAGATTACCTTCATATTGTTTATCGGATGCTTCCAGCCGGGCGATTGAGAGTTTTCCATATTAGTCGGATGACCGAAAAACAGAAACGACGTTACCAGAGGCTTGAGAGATGAAGAACAAAAAAAGAGCCATTCCCCCATTGCGAAAAGGGGCTAGCGAGCGAGAAATCGTCCGTTGGACGAGCAAGCACGATGTCTTCGACCGTCTGGATACCGACATCTCCGAGGTAGCGGAAGACCATAGTGACCTGGATCGGGTCCTGCAGGAAGCCTTGTTTGAGGACAATACGGCGCAGCTAAATATGCGTATTCCACCAGCCATGAAAGCTGTATTAAGCAGGCTCGCCCGTCAACGTACGACCGATGCGACAACGCTGGCCCGGATCTGGCTTGCCGAAAGGATCGAACGGGAACTGAAATCTGGCTGACGTGTCGTTAAGCCCTTAAGCGCCATGGTACTATGCGGTCGCCGTTCGGCTGCCTTCGGCTCTGAGGCTCAGGCTCGAAGAGAGCTCACGACAAGACCGTATGGGAGAGTAGGATGCTGCCGGATGTAGATTTGACCGGCGCGGGGGCTTTCTCTAGTGTGGGCTCTTTTGATGGTTCTCCGGCTCCGTTGCAAATTTTGGAGGTAATTATCGTATGGATCCCTTTAGGCCCATACCCGATCTGCGTGCTCTTTCGCGTAACTACTCGTTGGCTGACGTGTTTGTAGAGCGCATCGAGAATTGG
>MGRY01000231.1:0-3254 GCA_001799045.1 Deltaproteobacteria bacterium RIFCSPLOWO2_02_56_12
CGACGGGTAAAGCATTTTTCGACCTCTTCGCTTTTTACCTCACCTAAGCTGGGAGGGTTCCAGCGGGGACGGTTATCTCTATCCAGCAACCGGGCCCTCACGCCTTCGTAAAAGTCGGAACTCCCGCATAAATGGATCGCCATATCCCATTCGCGCAGGAATGCATCTTTTAGAGACAAATCCTTACCCCTCCTCATTTGCTCAAAAATGACCTTGGCCGAGGTGGGCGACCCGCCAAAGTAGCCCTGAAGCGCGCTTTGGAACCAGTCGTCCTTGATTTTCAAAGCCCGAAGGTTTGTGTCGATTTGTTCGATGCTGTCCTTATCCGTCAGTTCCTGAATCCTATCTGACTGCTTTAAAAGCAAAGAACCGTCCGCTCGATCGGCTTCGTTGTTGCGGACCAAATACCGGCTCAAAACTTCTTTATCCTTTTGGGAATCGCCGGTCCAGGGCAGACGCAAAAGACCGGCGAAGAAATGCGGCTTTTTATTGGAACTCACCAGGCCTTCCGCCATCCGGATCGCGACGGCATCGAGCCCGTCAAAGCGAGCCCCGGTCAAGCCGAGGAATAAACCCAAACCCTCGGGCAACCGGTTTAAGAAATAAGTGCCCCCTACATCGGGAAATAACCCAATGAAAATCTCAGGCATCGCCAACCACGTCCGCTCCGTGACCACGCGATGCGACGCCCCGTTCATGATCCCGATCCCACCACCCATGGTAATGCCGTCCGCCCAGCAGAGAACGGGTTTGGGGTAACAATGTACAGAATAATCGACAAAATACTCGTAAGTAAAATAGTTGTGGACGAAGCTGGCGCCCTCGCCCTCCCTCAGTTCGAAAAGCAGGGACTTCACATCCCCTCCGGAACAGAAGGCCCTTTCTGAAGCGGCGTTTAGCACTACACAGACAATATCGGCCCGCCCTCGCCACTCTTGCAGCTTCCCGGCAATCAAATGGAGCATGCGCAGATTCAGGGCATTGAGGAGCCGTGGATGATTCAGGGTGATGAAGCCGAGGCGAAAGGAGGCCGTCTTTTCCTCTGAAAAGAGAACCGGCTCAAAAGGCCTTTCTTCGCGATTTTCCACAGCGGCTCCTATTCCCGCAAGTACCAGCGCCGTTTGATGCGCCTACCATACGACAAGCCAAAGCGGCGCATCGCAACCTCGGTGATAAACGAGACTGCCTCGCTCGGGGAGTCCGTGAGGAGAATGCGGTCCGCGTCCGCGGGATCAACGGTACCGCTTGCGACAAGCCTCTCGTGTATGAAGTCGATCAACGGTCGCCAGAAATCTTTCCCCACGAGCACGAGCGGGAACTCCTGAATTTTTCCAGTCTGCATGAGCGTGGCGGTTTCGAAGATTTCATCCAGCGTCCCGAATCCTCCGGGCAGGGCGATAAAGGCGTAGGAATATTTTACCAGCATCACCTTGCGGACGAAAAAGTGGTGGAATGTAATCCATTGGTCGAGGTATGGGTTAGGTTTTTGCTCGGCAGACAATTCGATGTTGCAGCCGATGGAGCGTCCGCCCGCCTCCTTTGCCCCGCGGTTGGCCGCCTCCATGATGCCGGGACCGCCTCCGGTGATAACGGTAAAGCCGGCCCTGGCCAGCCGCGATCCAATGTCGCGGGCGAGCCGGTAATGCGGGTGGGCTTCATGGAAACGCGCCGAGCCGAAGACGGTCACGCACGGGCCCACGAAGTGCAGGACTCGAAAACCGCGCAAAAATTCAAAGAAGATATGCAGCGCCCGCGCCAACTCAAAGCCCCGCCGCTGGGGTCCTTCAAGAAAACGCACGACTTTGGGAGAGCCTACGATCTTACCCCAGGGGGGCGTTATAGAATTCGTGTTAGGAGACGGCATTGCATTCCAGTTTTATCACATGTCGCACTCTTCCCAAAGATCCAAAAGTGAATCCTTGGATTCATCATATCGAGGCCCCAACCAGCTCAAGTAACTACTCTTACCGAATGTGGCGGCCCGGAGCCCCGCTGCCAAACGCCTTTTCACTAGGGCCGACTATTCCCGCAGTTCCAGCATTCAGTAAACTGACCCTCTACTTCCTCGCCGCACTGCGCGCACTTCCAAGGCTTTTTGATGGACTCAAGCGGAGCCAGGGCTTTCTCTAGAACCTCTTCAGCGCCAGAGTATTCGGCATCATCTACTACCCAAAGCTCCGGCCAGCACTCGATCGGCGGCAGTTCGCCCACCGCGCTGGCAAGATAAGTGTTCTTAATCACGCAATCGATTCCTTGATTTTCGAGGACATTCTTTAAATGGCCGATCATCAGAGGATCCTGCGCGCTGTATAATTTCTTCATCTATTACTAATCTGTTGCAAAAATTGTTTAGCTATCAATCTCTTCCCAATCTATTGAGACTTCGTCCAGTGATGTTGCCCCTATCTGCACCCACTGGTCAACGAGCAAGGCACCACTTTGATCCTTCTGAAGAGCTGCTTGTGAACGAGGAAATACTGCACAATATGCCTTCACCATATAGGCCATCACGATCATAACCACGCCCATCGTTGCAGCAAAGAGAGAGCGTTGGCCTTCTGCCGTTTGCGCTTGACGCAGCTGGACGACGCTTACGCTACCCGCATGAGCGTAGGAGCAGAGATAACGATAAAAGGCATCGGCATGGGTCCGATTCAACCCAGCAGATAGAGCGATACTCGTCCAGCTTTGAAGTCGCCAGACTCCCTCATTCAACAAACGCTTCTGCTGCTTTGAGGTTAAATTTTGAAAGTACGGATTAGCCTGAAGCTTTTCTTTCAAGGACCGAATGTGAAGCCGCTCACGTTCAAGGATTTTTTTACCTTCCGGTGATTGAACAGGAAAGCTCTGCTTCACAAGAAGATCAGCAAGAACCCAAGAGAAATATCGAAGATCCTTTTCAGACTCCGAGCTTGGCATGACAAAGATATAATGAAATACCAGGAAAGCCTCGAGAGCGGCACGGCCAAGCACGTTTACCGAAGCTGGATCGAAAAAGTTGGCACCAATTTCAGGAAGACGCGTACTCCTTAATAGGTAGAGTACTGAGCACGCATGAAACACACATTTTTGGGCTAGCCCTTCAGCATCTAGGATTCGATCGTCTTCTCCTGCTGGTAGACCCCTGTTTGCCTCCACGACCCGCAGCAACACGGACAATAGCCTTACATATTGGTCTTCGCTCTGCATAGGATTTATTTAGCCTTTGACAATGGCTAGTTTGCCTAACTCCACACGAGACACAGCGCAAATTT
>MGRY01000231.1:3273-29401 GCA_001799045.1 Deltaproteobacteria bacterium RIFCSPLOWO2_02_56_12
AAACCTGATCCTGTACCTTCTTTGTTATGTGATATGGATTGCCAGATTCCCGAAATTTGTATCCGACTCCCTCCACCCGAAACATAGAGCATTTGAACAACTCAGCAGCAGCAGGATTGAATAGAGCGACATTGTATCCTTCTTCATTTAACGAACTCTTATATAAAATGCCGTCGTAACCGCGCGTTTTGAACACTTCGGCAAGATATTGTGTTGGCACATACCAACGGGAGCTTTCTTGCGGAGAAACTGGTCTGGAAAAAGAATCATTCATGTCGCCCCAAACACCGCCTTCTTTCTCTTCATCTGTGTATTGTTTACCGAGAAAAGGGGGAGATAGGTAAAATGTTTTCTTGTCTTGACTGGTGTTTATCAATTTCTGCTCCTTTAAAATTGTAAAATAACCTACAGATACTTCTGCTCCAACCCACGGTCGCGCTTCTGCAATAGCCGTCTCCTTGTTATTCGCTAAATAGAGATACGAAATCCCATCAGGATTAATTCTCCCGTCTTTTGCCTCTTCACTAGGTGGTGCACCCATTTCATCGGGTGGGAGAGGACTCCTGTCGATAATAAAATTATACTTTTCGTTTTGAGTCTCTTTAACGCCGATTCTAGCGCGCGCCAAATTTGTACCCTTTTTCAAAATCTCGACTCTTTTATGTGCTGTTTCAACAACAGCTTTAATAAACTTTTCCCAACGAGGAGTTAACACGTACCTATTTTCGATAGTTAGATATTTACAAAAAAAGTACCAGTCTGTCGGATCTTCGAAAACCTCTTTGTTGCTTTGATCCATAATGGGGCTGTTGTCCTTAAGACCTCATGTCTAAAGGGAGTACGGTTCCTATATTTTTTATGTTCTCCAACGAGTCTCCCAGGCCATGCCCTAGGTGCCAGGTGCGCAAGAAAGAGAAAGAGGTCAGGTCCGGGGAGGAGTCATAAGGTTTCATGAGCACTATCGGCATTAGGTTTTTCGTTTGCTGCGCAGAACCTCACGCGCCACCTCTTCGTAAATTGTCCTACGGGGACCTATCGCAACAATCTCGGTACCCTTCTCGTCAGGACGGTAAATGACGCGATGTCTTCCTATTTGTAAACTCCAATAGCCCTTGAGCTCCCTTTCCAGGGGCTTTCCGTTGGCTGGATCTTTGAGGATGTCCGATAACGCAGCTCGCACTTTCCGTTTTAGATCCGGATGTAGTTGCCGGATGAGGTCCCGGACTTGGTCCGGGACCTTGAGGGTGGGAGCCGGCATGGTAAGAGGCTAATCAGCGAATAGCTCTTCGACGGTATAGCGCTTCTTTGTACGCTTGAGCGCCCGTATCCCCGCGCGAATCTCCTTCATAAACTCAGCATCTTTCATGATCTCGATGGTCTCCCTCCAGCCATCATACTCATCCTTACTGACAATAACGGCAACAGGCTTACCATTGCGGGTAACAGTAACCGTCTCATCGCGGCGCTCCACTACATCAACAAGCTCGCTGAGCTTAGTCTTGACCTCTGACAGAGGTAGAACTTTCACGGGCTCCTCCTTTTTGACTTTGGTCTAAATTATGACCAATTCTAACTGGTCTGGTTATGCGGGTCAAGCTCTCCGTATCCCAGGCCACCTTCTCATCGCCAGGTCGGCGAGGAAAAGAAAGAGTCCAAGGCCGGAGAGGGGCCACCAGATCTCTTGGGTGGAGTGGCTTTTATTTCGGTCAGGCGTAAAGAAGCGCTTGAGCCCTTCGTCCATTTTATTCGGGTCCAAGAGTTCGCCGCCGGTCTCCTCTGCCAATCGGCTGAGCATACCGGTGTTGGGCTTCAAGTCACGGTACTCCCTCGGGTAAGGAGCAATAAAGGGCACGGTTGCGGCGGCAAATGGAGCCTCTCCTTTTCCTCCCTCTTCTTGGATCGTGAGCAGGTAGATTCCTCGCTGCGAGGCGGCAAAATGGCCCTCGTAGCGCCCCGGGGCGATCTGCTGAAAGGGTATTTCCGGAGTGGTTTGATCCGGTCCGGTGAGATTTCCTTTGAGCTTAAGCTGGTTGATAAAGCCTCCCTCTTTGGATAAAAAATCCACCACAGCCTTGACCTCCTCTCCTTCCTGGCGAAAATCAGTCCGTATCTTATGCTCCGAGACCATTCGCATGGTGCCGCGCGCGAGCTGACTGGCCCATCGCGGAAAATCCTCCCATCTCACCCACTCTCTTCCCCACCGCCCGCTTAAATCCGAAGTAAAGGCCACGACCCTGCCAAGCCCATAGCGCCAGGAAACCAGCAGAGGATCTTCGCCCACTCTCATAAGCAAGTCTGCGCGGGCTTTCGGATGGGTCAGCACATAGCCCCGAAGCGGGGGTATCTTTCTTTGGGAAAAACCTTTAAGGGGTCCCGCAGCTCCCGTCACTCTGGGATAGGCCAACTTTTCAACCAATAGATCGCGGGAGATCAAAAGGGTCTCGGTGGTAAAGATCTGCGGGATCGTCTTTGGATCAACAGTCATATATGCCCTCCCTTTTCCATCCTTGGCGATCTCAGCCATCAGGGCCAGGTCGGCATCCTGACCTACGGCAACCGTTGATACCGTGATCCCTGCACGCGCCATCTTTCCCACGAGAGAGCGAAAATCCGCCTTATCGGTCAGTCCATCCGACAGAACCAGGAGATGTTTGATCGCCGCCGACTTTGCGGAAAAGGAGCGCTGGGCCTCCACTATGGCCTTGTAGAGATCGGTGCCGCCATCGGACTGAAGCGAGGAGAGGCGCTCAGAGATCCACTCGCCCTTCCCTACCGGACGAAAGGGGAGAGCCCAGTCCCATCCCGCATCGAAGGCAAGAATCCCTACTTGATCGGAGGGATTGAGAAGATCTGCGGCCGAAATGGCTGCCGCCTTGGCCAAGTCCAGCTTGGTCGCGCCCTCAGGCCCTGCTCCCATGCTCCCGGACTTATCCAGGACAAAGAGAAGCGCCACGTGGGGAAGGTCCAGACGAGATGGAGGTCTCATCTCCACCGGAAGGATCCGTTCCAGGGGAGTCCGGTAGTAGCCCCCGGCGCCGTAGCTCTGGGAGCCGCCGATGACCATCAAGCCGCCGCCGAGGTCTCTCACGTATTTTTCGATGGCCTCCATCTTCGCCTGGGAGAGGCGAAAGGCAGGAACGTTATCAAGCACCAAGAGGTCGAAGGCCGAAAGCTCCGGCAGGGAAAGAGCGCTCTCCTCGGGCGAGGATTCAACGACCGAATATCCTTGGAGCGTGAGGGCCCGGGAGATAAAACGTTGGCTCTCGCCTTGCGAGAAAAGGTAAAGGACTCTGGGCGGACCTTTGACTTCAACAACCCCTTGCAGCAGGTTGTTTTCAGGAAGAGTGTCATCAGGAGATTCCACCAAAAGCTCGTAAGTATAACTCCCTCTATCTTTCAAGTTCTCTCGGAAACTGACCCGGTTGGTCCCAGGCCTTAAGGTCAGGGCCGTTTCTTTTTGGATGACGCCGTTGCGCAGGAGCTTTACCCGGGCAGGTGCCTCGGAGAGACTCTCGATCGCCCCTCTCACCTCAAAGCTCTCCGCGCTGTCCGCCTGATGAGGCACGACGAGATCACTGAGATAGATCTCGTTTTTACCCTGAGAGAGACTTACCGGAAGAACCCAAACTGGGACGCCCTGCGAACGCAATAGGGATACTACCTGTGCGGCCTCGCCGCGGTTTTCATTGCCGTCGGAAACGAGCAGGATTCTTCCCTGCCTTCCCTCGCCGATCTGGGCAAGGGCGGCTTGGAGCGCCGCTTGAATATTGGTCTCTTCCCGCCCAACTTCAGGGAAAAAGTCGGCAACGGCAAAATCTCCGCGCGGGAAAAACTCCCATGCAGGTTGCCGGCCGAAGAAGAGCAGACCCGTGCGCGTCTCAGTCCCTTTGATAGAGCGAGATCTCTCGAGGATTTGGCGAGCCATCTCCTTGCCTTCCTGCCCCACGCTGCGGGAAAAATCGACTCCCAGGACCAAATCCAGGGCATTCGTAGCCCTAAACATTTTCGGATTGACCATGGCGAAGACAAGCGCAGACAATGCCAGGAGGCGAAAGACCAAAGGATAAACGGGCCTGCCGGCGCGGAAGGCAAAGAACCATTCCAGCGCCAACAAAATCAAAACCGCCAAAAGCAGGAAAGGCCAGAGAGGGAATCCCGCTTCGCTCTTCTCTCCTCCGTCTGCGCCGGTCAATTCCGGCGCAGACACGGAGACGCGCGAACTGATCTGGGATTCACTCTCGCTGAACAGATTCACGGCGAACTGACCTTCCCTTGTCTTCGTCTTGAAGGCGTAGAATCCGGCCGCAAAAGTTTCAGCATAGGGAAAGGGATTGGAGCGCACTCTCAATATCTCCCTCTTGCCTGAAGGGTTTTTGACCTCGATCCGGTCGTCGGTTCCCTGGAGGGAGAAGAGATAAGGGCTCCCTGCCTGGACCTGGGTTGTGGGGAACTCGGCCCTTTGCGGTTGGAACCAATCAAGGGCATTGGTGAGAAGAACAGGAAAAGCGACTCGGAAAGGAAGATCAGAGGCCAAAAGGTCAAAGCCGAAAATTAAGGCTTTAAGTCTCCCCCGCTCGAGCGCGAAGATGAGCGGGCCCTCTTTTGACCCGGCCAGGTTGATCCCTTCTCCTGTCGGCACAAGGCGCAGCGCCTCCTTGATATGAAGATCGTCAAGCCGAAGCCCCTCCACGAGGGGGTGTCTGACAACCGCAGGAAGGAGCCGGGGCCGCAAGATTTTTCCCGTGACGCTTAGGGGAATACCTTCTCCAATCGTGTTGATGAGAAGAAAGTTTCCCTGCGTCATGGGCGGAGCAGGGATTCCATCAACAATGACGAGATCGTAGAGATGAAGCTTGGAGGAGATAAGATCTGCATCCAACCTGTCCACATGGGCAACCTGGACATTCGGGAGTGAACGAAAGAGGTGCTCCAAGAAAGGATTGCCCTTGCCCGCATAGAGAACATGCGCGGGAGGAGATTCGGAGAGCACCAGAAAGGCTCGATTGTCAGTTGCAAAATCGTCCTCGATGGCTAACTGAGCTGTGGCTCGACCTGCCAAAGGTCCCTGATAGGGGTAGATCAGCACCCTGCTTCCACTGGCTTCGATCTCGATGTTCTCCTGCGCCAACTTTTTCTCTCCTACGGAGAGGATCAATGGGGCACGGACCGGACGGGGAGTGAAGTTCTTGATCCGGATCATGATCTCGTACTTGGCCGGATGACTCGGAATTCGCCGGAATTCGAAACCCATTATGCCGACGTTATCGCTCCCACCCTCAACTTCGACCAAACGGAGATGGGATGAGTTCCAGGGAAGCCCCTCGGCCCCGTCGAAGGCGCCATCACTGATCACTACGACCCGATCGCGGCTTTCCCGTCTTAAAAAGGAATAGGCAAAGAGAATCGCCTCCTTGACTTGGCCAGGGGCGTCGGTGGGCTGCAAACTGCGTCCAAGATCTTTTAACCTCCTCTTGTCTGAAGTAAAAGGGGATAAGACGCGAGGGATGGGAGCTGCGCCGATCACCATCATTTTCTGATTAGATGACATGGCATCGATGAGAGAAAAAAATTCTTCGCGGGCACTGTCAAACCGGCTTCCTGAGCGCCCTTTGGCCTTCATACTCGCGCTCAAATCCATCACGATTACGGTATCACTGACTGAGGCGCCGGTGTGCAGGAGCGAGGGATCGGCCAACACCGCGATCAGGATCAAGGCGATGAGGATTTGGAGAATCAGCAGGAGATTTTTCTTGAGCAGCCGCCCAAGCCTCTTTCCAACAGGCCGCTCTTTCATGACCCGCTCCCAGAGAAAGAGGGCGGTTGTCCTTACTTTAAGACCCTTCGGCCTGAGGCTATGAAGAAAGATAATCCAAGGAACGACAGCCAAGAGGAGGAGAAAGGAGAGAGGAAACCCCCAGAGCATTTTTATCTTACGCTCCTCACTTGGCGCAGGGTGAGGAGAACAAAATCTTCAAAAGGGATTTTCGTGGTGGTGCGCAGATAGTCCATCCGGCGGCTGAGACAAAAAGATGAGATCTCCTCGAAATAGCGCTCGAGCTCTTCGTGGAAGCGACGGACCAAATCGCCGTCCAGGAAAAGCCTTTTTTCTCTCTCGTTTTCCACATCGTGAAGCGAGACATCCCCCCGGGGCTCCAGACGGATCTCTCCCTCATCCAGGATATGAATGACCAAAACCTGGTATTTTTTCTTAAGCAGCTCCTCCAGCCCGGCAAGGCATCCGCGAGGATCGAAGAGATCGCTCAGGAGCACCACCAGACCCGGACGAGGAAAGAGATAGGAGAAAGACTTAATCGAGTTCTGTAGGTTTGTCTCTCCCTCACAGGAGAGCTTCCCTAAAAGGTCGAAAAGCGTGAGGATCTGCTTTCTCCCCCTCCCCAGGGGCAGAGGCAAAATGAGATCGGAGGAGAAGGTTGCCCCGCCCACCCGATCAAGGTTTTTGAGTCCGATGTATCCCAGAGCCGCGGCTACGCTTTTGGCATATTCGATCTTTGCCGGAGTTCCCTCGCCCATGGAGCGGCTCACATCGAGCAGGAGGTAAATGTTCATCTCCTCCTCGGCGGTAAAGAGCTTGAGGAAGAGACGCTCCAGTCGGCGGTAGGCGTTCCAATCGACGTAACGGAAATCATCGCCTCTGTGATATTCTCGGTAACCGGAAAATTCGAGGCTGAAGCCCTTCCTAGGAGAGGGGTGCTCCCCCCTGGCGCCAGACCAAGAGAGCCGTTTCGCAACCAGCCGAAGCCGCTCCAGTTTCTTAAGAAACTCAGGCTGCAAAAAGGTAGAGGGGCTTTCCGGCGCCATCTTTACAAAACCTCAGGCACCCGCTCCAGCACTTCCGCCAAGACCTTCTCCGGGCTTATCCCTTCTGCATCCGCTTCCAGATTGAGTATGATCCGGTGGCCGAGGCCAGGCAGCACGACCGAGCGGATGTCATCAAAGGAGACATTGGGTCTGGCCGAGAGAAGGGAACGGGCCTTGGCCGCCAGAATCAAGCTCTGCAACCCCCTGGGGCTGGAGCCATAGAGAATGAACTTCTGTGTCAGGGGAACGCTGCCGTCGCCCGCCGTATGCGTGGCAAGGACCAAACGGACCGCATAGTCCTTAACCGCGTCCGCGATGGGAACCTCCCGCACCCACTCTCTGATCGCTAGCACACCGTCGGCATCTAAAACCTTCCTGAGGGAAGCAGACGCAGAGGTGGTGGTTAGATCCGCGATCCGCCCCAGTTCTTCCTTGCTCGGGTATTGAACCAGTAGTTTGAAAAAGAACCTGTCGATCTGGGCCTCGGGCAAAGGATAGGTTCCTTCCATCTCAATCGGGTTCTGCGTCGCGAGAACCATAAAGGGACTCTCCAAACGATGCGCCTTGCCTCCAACTGTGACGCTCTGCTCCTGCATCGCCTCCAGCAGAGCGGACTGAGTCTTAGGGGTAGCCCGGTTGATCTCATCGGCCAATACGATATGGGCAAAGACAGGGCCTTGCTGAAATTCAAAGATTTTTCTCCCCGAAGGATCATCCGTAAGGACATTCGTGCCGGTGATATCGGCAGGCATCAGATCCGGGGTGAATTGAATGCGCGAGAAGGTCAGGTTCAGTATCTCGCCCAGACTGCGCACTATCAGAGTCTTGCCCAATCCAGGCACCCCTTCCAGGAGACAATGACCGCCGCAAACCAGGGCGATAAAAAGCTGCTCGATCAGCTCCTCGTGGCCTACAACCGCCCGGCTTATCTCCGTCTTCACCTCTTCGAAGGCATGGCCCGCGCGCGCCATTCTTTCTCGCACCTCCGTCAAAACTTCCATGATCACTCCCCTCTTTTACTCTCTGTGAGTCCTAGAGAGAGAAAATACCTTTTGATGGTCTCCTTGAGCCCCTCTGGAATCCGCTCCGAGGCAAGATCCTCTTCTGCCTGGCGCCGATAAGAGGCGAGGATCTCCTCCTGTGAGATTTGGCTCTCCCGGCCCTGGGCCTCCCCTCTCCAGGTCAAACTGCTGCCCTTCCCTTCTCCCAATAGCCCTTTCAGTTGAGTTGCGGCGCCGGCCTTGAAGGGGGGAGGAGTTTGGGAGAGTTCTCCCTTTGTCCCCGGCCGATCCCCGGGAAGGCTCCCTTTCCCTTTGGCCTTTTCGGTCTCGGAGAGCCACCCCTGCTCGGTCTGGAACTGAGCCTGGAGAGCTTCCCTTCCCTCTTTGCCCCCGATTCCTTCGAGGAGAAGAGCAAGAAACTCCTTGATCTCTAGAAGCGTGCGCCGATCGAGCTCTGCGATAACCCCTTTCTCAAGCCTTTCGAGCAATCCATGGAGCTCTTTGCCCTCAAGCTTCTCAATGGAGAGCCGGCTCCTTTCGATCTCTTCCCTAAGGCGAGGAAGGGTGGCAAGTCTCCTGCGAATCTCCGGCTCAAGTTTATTCTCCGCTCCGGCAGAGCCGGGAAGAAGTGCCGGCTTCAATGTCTCCAACTCTACCTTAAAATCCAAAAGCCCCTCCCTGGTAGTTGACGGAAGGGTAAGCTCGCTCTCTCCTTCTTTCACGGGAGCCGTATCCTCGATCTGGTTAAATATCCCGGCAAGCTCCCCGCTGAGCTTTTTTTCGCTACCCTCGCCCTTAAGGTTCTGCTCTGCAAGCTCCTCCAGGGCATGAGCGATCTTGAGGCTCTCGTTCAGTCCTTGAGATTTTGCTCTTTCCTGAAGGTCACGGGAGAATTCCTTAAGTCTCTGGGCCACGGAAATGGATTGAGATCCTGGAACACCCTTTTCAAGATGGACTCCCATATCGAGCCAAACGAGCAGCAGCCAAACAAGGAAGAGGGGCGGAGTTAAGATGGCATGCCAGGAGTACTCCCTCTTAAAGAGGGCGCGGGGATCTATCCCCTTCAGCCGCTCTCCCGCCTCCTGGATAACCAATTGCTCGGCGCCCTTGGCCTCCTTGCAGCCGAGGATCTCCCATGCCGTGATCGCGCGCTCCTCCAAGCGGAGGGTTTTATCCAGGAGAAACAGAGCGCGCAGCGATTCCCTTCTTCCCCAGGGGCGCCGGAGAAAAAAGCCGGGGGCCAGAATGAGAAAAAACAACGGCGGAAAATAAAAAGCGCCGGCCCAAGGAGCAAGCAGCGCCTTTGCCGGGAGAACCGACACGGAGAGCAGGAGGGAGTAGAAAAGAACTGTGACCATGATCCTCTCCCTTCTCTTGAGCCTCTCCCAGCGGAGCAGCTCGGAAAATCTCTCCTGCAAGATGAGTCTCTCATCGCTCACAGAGAGCTCCCCCTTTTAAGCGCCCACCGATAAATCGGCAGAGCCGATCCAAGCAGCAAAAAGTGGTATAGAAAATGGATCGACGGGGCGGGCCATTTCCATCCCCACAAAACCAGCGGGGCCATATCTTCTCCGCTCAAACGAGATAGCAGGAAGGCGACGGGGTTCAGGGGGAGATAAACGAGGGCGGAGAGAAAGACCAGAGAGATGAAGAGAGAACGGACGAACACCTGCCGGTTTTCGAATCCACGTTCCCATAAAATGAGCGCCACCAGGCCCCAGATGCCGTAGGCCAACGAATAAAAGAGAATGAGCAAAAACATAGAGAGAATAGAGCCGGCAGTGGCCCTGGCGATGGCCCCGGCCCAGAGCAAAAGAGGCGCGCAAAGGAAAACCAGGAGAAACGCATGGAGGCAGAGAAGAGAAAGCTGAGCCACGGCTACTTCGGAGATGGTGAGCCTTTCTTGGTGCAGCCAGCGCTTCAAGGATACGAACCTCCAGGGAACGAACTCCTGATTGGCAATCCGCAAAGTAAAATAGATGACCAGCATCAACGCGGCGACCGAAGAGACCTTGAAGAGATTCGCCGGCCCCATCCAGGCCTGAGGATCCAAGGAGGGAAGGAAAAGGGTCAGGAACTCGAGGGAGGCGAGGAACAGCAAGAGATAAAAATAGGCGGCGAATCCATGCCCCTCGACGAGATAGACCTGAATCCCTTCTTGAAAGAGCGGGTTAGTCCTCATCCGTACCCTCTTCACCCAGAGGGATCATAGCACGGAACAGGGTATAGTCATGGGCTAAAATCCGCGCCCCATCGACCCAAACCCGATAGGGAGAGCCATTGACCCACGCAAAAAAAAGCGCGTTGCCGCTATCCCAACGAGCCGACCCTCGATCCTGGGGAAAAAAGGAATAGCGGAAAAGGATCTCGCGAATCCTGTCCTTAAAAGAGATTTCCCTAAGATCTACCGTGCCGCGTTTCTTGGACTGTCCATCCACGGAGGATGGCCTTCCCGAAGAGAGTGGAAACTCCCGCACCTGGCTGCCTCCCGGAAAGATAGTGCCCAAAAAGTACCGCTCCCCTGAAATCACCAGCCAACATTCCGTGAGATCCTTGGCGGTGAGATTGGTGAGCTTCAAGAAGAGTCTATCGCCCCGATTCTCGATCTCGGCACGGACGGGAAAACGGCTCACGGATCGAATCTTAAAGAGTCTGTAATCCCACGCTCTCAAGCGAAACCGGAAGCGAGTGGAACCTCCCTCCTCTTCGACCACTAGAGAGCTATCCTCGGATCTTCTCGAACGGGGAAGGACCGGCTCAAAATCGGTCCACCCTCTATCCACCTGAAGGTTATAAGGGCGACTGAGAGTGGAGAAAAGGGCCACGTTGGAGAGGGCCTCAACGTATCCGTCCGCAAGACTCTGCAGCAGGGTCGAAGAGACCAGCACGCCATCTGGGATATTGCCGCCGCGCCCGAGATGGAGATAGCCGCCAAAAGAGGAAAATAGAACCAGGGAAAGAGCCGAAAGCACCAAGGTGCGCCGGGATAGTCTTTGCTGCTGCCACAGCCAGGCAAGAAATCCCAAACCCCCCAGATAAAAAAGTAGCCATAGAAAAAAAGTGCGCAGCGGCACATAGGTGGAAATAAAAGAGGGGTCCGAGAGAAGCTGCGAAAAAACAGCTTCATCCCAGCTCGCCTCTAACGGTGATCGGCTATCTCCCGGGGGTCCGAGGAGATCCCGAAAAAGGAGCGATAGCCCTTGCCAGCGAGATAGGGGCGGGCGCCCCACATCCAACGATAGGTAAGAGACTTTGCCGCTCCCTCGGCCCATTTCCACCAGAATGGGAGTGCCCTTCTCCTCGATAACGATCTTCCCCTCAATCAGCGTCGAATCCTGGACCACGAGATCTCTCAGGGAGGCTGCCCGCCGCCCGTAGAGCTTCTCCAGGCTAGGAAGAGCAGAAAATTTCTTCAAGCCCGCAACCCGAACCGGAAGGAAGCGAGCCACCGACGGCTCTTGATAGAGGGCATAGTGGATACTCCCCAGGATCAACATTCTCCCGCCTAAAGAGAGCCATGTCTCCAAGGCCGCGCCTTGGGGCTTGGAGAGATCGCGCAGCGAGTGCTCGTAAATAATGATGGTGGAAATGCCTTGATAGGCCCTCGGATCAGCAGGGAGATCCGCCAGGGATAAGGAGACTAGAGGACTCGGGGAGCTGGAGGTTAAAGGGATCGGCGGGGAGAGGCTATTTTCCGTGAGCAAAAGAACCAGGGGAGACGGGGTGAAGTAGCGTCTGAGATCGATTTCCTTGGATACCTTGAATGTTGGACTTAAAAAACTGACGGTAAGAGGCCGGCTGAGAGAGTCAGGATCGACAGTAAACTGAATACTCTTTCGCGATTGGGCAGAGAGAAAGACTTCTCTCTGATAATGAAAGGGGTAGCTTCCAACCCCCCTTGAAGCCCCTCCCTTCCACAACCTTATCTCTACTGTCCCTTCCACGGGCCGGCCTGAGTTGGTGAGATCCACTCTTAAGGGAAATGGGTGACCCAGTTGGAAAAGACCGTGAAACCCTACCTGGGGCTCCAGCGTAAGCTCAGCGGCATGAAGGGGCAGGGATAGGAGCAGGGGCAGGCAGAAGCGAAAAGAAAAAAACAGCGCAGCCTTTCCGATAGCCAGAGACATGATCCCTCAGAAAAAGGCCCGGCCCGCGAAAAGAGAAGGTTTAATCTATAAAGTCCAAGCCCAGGATCTCGAAGGTGCGCACGCCGGTAGGGGTGCGCACCTGGACCTCGTCTCCCTCGCACTTGCCGATGAGCGCCCGGGCAACCGGGGAACTGATGGAGATTTTTCCGTTCTTGGGCTCCGCCTCGTGATCGCCGACGATTTGATAGACAACCTTATCCCCGGTATCGCCATCGGCCAGAGTGACCGTAGCGCCAAAAACCACTTTGTCTCCTGAGAGCTTGGAGACTTCGATAACCTGGGAGCGGGCCAGCCTATCTTCGATTTCTCTGATCTGGACATCGAGCAAAGACTGCCGATCCTTGGCCGCGTGGAACTCGGCATTTTCGGAGATATCCCCGTGGTCCCGCGCTTCTTCAATTTCCTGGACGAGCTTCGGGCGCTCTACGCTCTTCAGGCGCTTGAGCTCCTCCAACAGACGCTGATATCCCTGATAGGTCATCGGAACACGGGAATCCTGAGTTGCCATAATCCTACTCCTCCATTAAAATAAAAACCCCTCGGGACAAATATTCCCGAGAGGCCCTTAAAATCCTATTGGATTCAGATTCTCTATCTATGCTGAATCACTGAGGGTAAGTTTACCATCCCTGCCGGATAAATCAACCCCTAGTCCGCTACGCGGAATCTCAAATTGCAGATTTCAAATCTCAAATTGAAATTTGCCATCCCTTCAACCCTTTAACCTTGAAACCCTTTAACCTTGTTCCCCGGCCCGAAGACATGGCAGGAGACCCCGTGGCCATCGCTAAACTCCAGCTTGGGTTCCACCTTGTCACAGACAGCCTCTCGGTAACGGCAGCGCGGATGGAAGCTGCAGCCCGATGGAGGATGGACAGGACTTGGCACATCCCCTTCAAGGATCACCCTCTCCTTCACGCGATTCGGGTCAGGGATGGGAACTGCCGATAGAAGCGCCCGGGTATAAGGATGTTTGGCTTCCTGGTAGATCTTGTCGCTGGAGGCGATCTCGACGATTTTTCCCAGATACATGATCGCCACGCGATGACTGATATGCTCGACCACCCTCAAGTCGTGCGAGATGAAAAAATAGGTAAGATGCATCTTCTCCTGGAGCTCCTGGAGGAGATTGATAATCTGGGCTTGAATCGAGACATCCAGGGAGGAGACCGGCTCATCGGCAATGATGAACTTCGGATTCACGGCCAACGCCCGGGCGATGCCGATCCTCTGCCGCTGACCGCCGCTGAACTCATGGGGATAGCGATCGTAATGCTCTTCCCTGAGACCCACTTGATTGAGAAGCTCCACGACCCGGTCTCTCTTCTTTCTCCCCGTGGCCAGTTTGTGAATCTCCAATCCCTCGCCTACGATATCGCCTACCCGCATGCGCGGGTTCAAGGAGGCATAAGGGTCCTGAAAGATAATCTGCATCTCCCGGCGCATGTCGCGGAGCTCGCGCGGCGGCAAGGCGAGGACATTTTTTCCTTGAAAGTAGACCTCACCCTCCGTGGGCTCGACTAGCCTCAGGATGCTTCGACCCAGAGTAGACTTCCCGCACCCCGATTCTCCCACCAGCCCCAGCGTTTCCCCTTCCTCGATCTTCAAGCTGACCCCGTCAACGGCCTTGACTTCTCCCTTGCGACGGGAGAAGAGCCCGCTTCCCACAGGGAAGTACTTTTTCAGGTTACGGACTTCTAAGAGACTCATAAAAGCAGCAATCAGCTCTCGGCTCTCACCCTCACCCCTTCCCTCTCCCTCTGGGAGAGGGCGAGGGTGAGGGATCTATTTACGCGAAATAGCATGACACCCAGTGATCTTGCTCTTTCTTAACCAGCTGCGGTTCGCCCTCGGCGCAGATCCCCGCTGCCCTGGAGCAACGATCCCGGAAACGGCAGCCGCTGGGCAACTCGAGAGGACTCGGCACCATGCCCGGTATCGCCTCCAATCTCTTTTTCTTATTCGCACCGACTCTCGGAAGAGAATTCAAGAGCCCGACGGTATAAGGATGGAGCGGACGATTAAAGAGCGCCTTGGCCGTGGCCTGCTCGACGATCTTGCCCGCGTACATGATCGCCACCTCATCCGCCTGCTCCGCTACCACACCCAAGTCATGCGTGATGAGCAGGAGAGACATGCCTAGTCTGTCCTTAAGCTCTTTCATCAATTCCAGGATCTGGGCCTGGATGGTAACGTCCAGCGCCGTGGTTGGCTCATCAGCGATCAGTAGACTAGGATTGCACGAAAGCGCCATCGCGATCATCACCCTTTGCCGCATGCCGCCGCTCAGCTGGTGCGGATAGTCATCGACCCTGGTCTCCGGGTCGGCAATCTTTACCAACCGGAGCATTTCAATGGTTTTTTCTCTGGTCTCTTTTTTGCCCAATCCCTGGTGCAGACGAATCGCCTCTCCGATTTGATTACCGATGGTAAAGACGGGGTTGAGCGAGGTCATCGGTTCCTGAAAGATCATCGAGATCTCGTTACCGCGAATCTTGCGCATCTCCTCTCCGTTCAACTTCAAGAGATCGCGCCCCCGGTAGAGAATCTCTCCTCCCACCACCCGGCCCGGAGGAAACGGAACCAGACGCAGGATCGAGAGCGCGGTGACGCTCTTCCCGCAACCCGACTCTCCCACCAGCCCCAGGGTTTTGCCTTCCTCGATTTCAAAGCTTACCCCGTCCACGGCCTTCACCTCGCCGTCCGGAGTGAAAAAAGAGGTTCGGAGATCTTTAGTGCGAATCAACTCGGCCATAAGTCAGGTCCCCAGATTCAGCCCTCCATATTTGATCCTTCCATCAACGTCAAGCCCTTTTAACGGGAACCACGAAGCCTTGGGTCCAAGGCATCGCGCAGCCCCTCTCCCAAGAGGTTATAGGATAAGACCGTCACCAGGATGGCCAGACCCGGAAATAGCGACAGCCACCAGGCGATCTGGAGGTTATCCTTGCCGGAGGTTAGGATATTACCCCAGCTCGGAGTAGGAGGCTGAACCCCTATGCCGAGAAAGCTCAGCGCCGACTCGGTCAGGATAGCCCCGGCGATGCCCAAGATCGCCGCGACCATGACCGGCGTGAGGCTATTAGGCAGGATATGATGCACGATAATCCTCAGATTTCCTACACCCAAGGCGCGCGCTGACTGAACAAAATCCCTCTCTTTGAGACTTAGAAACTCCGCCCGAACGAGGCGGCATACCCCCATCCAACCGGTCAGACCGATGATGGCCATAATGGTCGCGATATTCGGCTCTAAGAACGCGATTACAGCTAGAATCAAAAAAAAGGTCGGGAAGCAGAGCATCACATCGACAAAACGCATGATCAGTCCATCCATCCAGCCTCCATAGTAACCGGCAACGGCGCCAAGGAAGATGCCGATCACAATAGCGATACCGACAGAGACGAAGCCCACCCACAAAGAGATGCGCGCGCCATAGATCACCCGGCTGAAAACATCCCGCCCAAGTTCGTCTGTGCCGAACGGGTGGCCGAGACCCGGGGCCTCCAAGACCGCATCCGCGTCAATGCTATAGGGGTCATGGACCGGAAAATAAGGCGCGCCTAGGGCGACGACAAAAAGCATTAGGACCACAAACCCGCCAAAAAGGGTCAAGGGATTTTGCCGCACAGACTTCCAGACAGCTCCCTGAATCATCCCTTGCCTCCCTTACGGATGCGCGGATCCACCAAAGCATAAGAGATGTCGGCGAATAGATTCCCCAGCAGCGTCAAGAAGGCCCCGATCGTGAGGATGCCCATGACCAGCGGATAGTCCCGGCTCATGACGCCGGTGTAAAATAGCCTGCCCATCCCCGGGATCGCAAAGATCTGCTCGAAGATTACTGAACCGCCGATCAGTCCAGGCACCGAAAGTCCCAGGATGGTAACCACTGGAAGAAGCGCGTTTCGCAGCGCATGCTTATAGATAACCTCCCTTTCGGAGAGGCCCTTAGACCGGGCCGCCGTGATGTAGTCCTGGCGCATCACCTCCAACATGCTTCCCCGCATATAGCGGGAAAGACCGGCGAGCCCGCCAAAAGCCGAGAGCAAGACCGGCAGGATCAGATGGGACACCATATCCCAAATCTTTCCCGCGAGAGAGAGCCTGGCATAGTCGAGCGACCTAAAGCCGGAGATAGGCAGCCACTCAAGCTGGACGGAAAAGAGGATCAGGGCGAGCAGAGCCAACCAAAAGGTCGGGATGGCAAAGCCGATATAGACAAAGAGCGTCAGAGATTTATCAAAGGCCGAGTAGGGATGCGAGGCCGAGTACGCCCCGATAGGAATGGCCACGAGCATGATCAGCAACAGGGATAGGGCATTGATGACTATGGTAATGGGCAGCGTCTCCCGGATCTTATCCATCACCGGCCGTCGATCGGGGGAGAAGGAAACGCCAAAATCCAACGAGGCAAACCGGCGCAACCACTGGTAGTAGCGCTCGTGCAAGGGTTTGTCCAGGCCGTAATAGCTGATCAATCTCTGTTTCGCCTCCGCCGTCATCTTGGGATTGAGGTCGGCTAGTACGTCGATCGGGCTTCCGGGGGCCAGATGAATCACCGCAAACGAGATCAACGTGATGCCGAAAAATAGCGGGATCAATGTGAGAATCCTACGGACCAAATAGCTCAACATATCATCAATGCAAAATGCAAAGTGAAAAATGCAAAATGTAAAATTTTGCAATTTGCAATTTGCAATTTGAAATTTGCAATCCCATTAGGGTTATGGCGCCAACTCCGTCCGGTCATATCGCTGCAGCCCTTGAGGGACATACCAACGATGGAGATTGTAGCTGATCCCAAGAGGCGATGGCTCAATACCATAGACCCTGGAGTGGACGATGGGCAGCGCCTCGGGCACATAGAGAAACGTGTAGGGCTGCTCTTCCGCCAGGATCTCCTGAAGGCGGGAGTAGATCGCCTTGCGCTCCTCCTGGTCAAAAGTGCGCCGCCCTTTTTCGAGCAGTTCGTCCACCTCGGAATTCTTAAAAGAGATAAAATTCAATTCCTTCTTTCCTGTCTTGCTCGAATGCCAGATATCATACTGATCCGGTTCAAAACCGGTCGTCCAGCCAAGGATTGTGGCCTCGAAGTCTTTCTTATCAATAAACTCGTTGATAAATGCGGACCACTCGATCACCCGGATCTTCATCCGAATGCCGATCTTTTTAAGCCTCTCCTGAATTACTACGGCCGTCCTCTGTCTTACGGGATTTCCCTCATTCGTCATCACGGTAAACTCAAAGGGCTCTTGGTCCTTGTCCAGTATTCCATCTCCGTTGCGATCTTCCCAACCGGCTTCTTTGAGCAGGGCAAGAGCCTTGGCAGGATTAAAAGGGTATTTTTTAACATCGGGGTTATAGAACCAGAGCCCCGGCTTATAGGGCCCGGTTGCCGCCACGCCCAGTCCCAGGAGGACCACCTTGATGATCTCCTCCTTATCAATGGCATAAGAGAGCGCCTGCCTAACCCTCTTATCTTTGAATTTGGGATCCAGGAGATTATACCCCAGATAGGTATAGGCGTTCGCCAGGTAACGGTACTTGTGATAGCTCTGCTGGAAAAAACGATCGCCGGTTTGGCGCTTGTATTGGATAGGCGTCAAGCCCATTAGGTCCAGGCCACCAGCCTTCAACTCGAGGAACATAGTGGCTAAATCCGGTATCACGCGCGTCACATAGCGGTCAATATAAGGGCGACCTTCGAAGTAATTCGGGTTGGCCTCGAGAATCACCCGGTCTCGACTGATCCATTCCCGGAAACGGTAGGGACCGGTGCCTACCGGCTTCCGTCCCAGCTCGCTCTTGGCGATATCCTTTCCTTCGAGGAGATGTTTGGGCAAGACCACAAGGTTTCCCCAACTGGTCAAGGCCGGGGCAAAAGGTTTTTCATAGACCACCTGAAAGGTATAGTCGTCAAGCGCCTCCGCCTTTTTTACCTGGCGAAAGTCTTCCGCATAGGCGGTAGGCGTGTTCGGGTTCGTGATCGTCTGAAAACCGAAAAGGACATCCCGGGCAGTAAAGGGATGACCGTCATGCCAGGTAACGCCACGGCGCAATTTGAAGGTGATCTGCAACCCCCCCTGACTCACCTCCCAGGACTCGGCCAGGTCGCCGACCAGCTTCACATCCTTATCGTATTTAACCAGTCCATTGATGATCAGGCCTGAGATATTGTGGGAGGCACTGTCCGATGCCAGCATAGGGATAAGGTTTGTCGCATCGCCGATGGAGCCTTCAACGAGGGTATCGCCGTAGGCAGGTTGAGGATGCGAGGCCGCGCTCTCATCTCTTTGGCTTTTCGTCTCTGTCCTCTTGTCTTCGCTGCACCCGCCCAGGGATACAGATAGAGACAACGATAGGCACAAAAAAAAGAGCGATAGGTTGTGCTTCGGCAAAAATCTCTGCCTCGAATCTCCGTCTCTATCTGCCATGTCCGCTCATCCTCCGAGAGATTCCAGCGCTATCTCCCTGGCATTCGCCGGTTTTTCCTGGACAAAAAGCGACAAAGGGAGCGTGACGTTCAATTCCGGCTCCTGATAGTGAATCTCCAAACGCTTTTGCCGGGTATGAGCCTCGAGAGAAATCTTTAAGGGAAATGGACCATCCGGTGTGAGGAAAAAATCGGAGAAGAGAGCGCTCAGTTCTATCTCCCCGGCGGCGCTCAAGCGCTCCCACTTGGCCGGCACCCCCAGGCTGGGGTGAAAAACGATCCTATCCCTGACCCCTCCGGCTAACTCCAGGTAAATGGAGTTATCCCCTTGCTCCCAACGGCCCTGGGCCTCTAACGGCGGCAGACCCATTAGAAGGGAGGTCAACTCTCCAAGCTCTAGAGGGATTTGGGTATAACGAAAAAGATTTTCCTTGGAGCTCCTGCCACGGTAGAAAAGTCCCTCTCGTGGGTGGAACCCCATGATCTCAGCGCCATCCGCGGTAACGATTAATATGGCCCCCAACGGCGAGAGGGTCTCCAGGCGCAACCGGTCGGGTCGATGAACCAGAATCGCCTCCTGGAATCCGGCCCTCCCGTCTTCCCCCCAATAAGAGACTGTGGCTAAGGTTCGCAGAGATCGAAGCTGATGGTTTCTCTGGGCGAGACTTTTGGCCAGCTCCCCCACATCCCAGCTCTTGGTGAGGCTACTGTCAGGGTAGTTGGTCGTTTGGGGTGCAATCGGCGCGCAGCTTAGAATCCCCACGAACAATCCCAGGAGGATGAGACCACTGCCGCCCGGCAGACAAGCGCGGTCACCCTCCCGGCAGGGCGGTGTCAAATTTTTCTCTCCAAGCGCTGGAGCTTTTCCCGGATCCTCTTTGATTGCTCTTCTTCCTTAGATCTCTTCAGCGCCTCCCGGTAGCGCTCCAGGGCCCCGCCTAACTTGCCGAACTTTTCGTAGGCATCCCCAAGATGCTCGATAATCGTCGGGTCGTCATTGGCCAGCTCGACGGCCCGTTCCAGTTGCTCCACGGCCTTCTTATAATCACCTTTCTGGTAATAGACCCAGCCCAGGCTATCAATATAAAATCCGTCATTGGGCTCGATCTTCAGGGCCCTCAGAATGAGATTCTCGGCCTCATCGAGACGGATGCCCATCTCCGCCCAGGTGTAGCCCAGGTAGTTTAAGGCGGCGGCGTTTTGCGGATTTAATTCGATCGCCTTTTTCATGTGCTCGACGCTTTTGTCTTTATTCTTGTTCTCGTCGTAAAGCGCCCCGAGCTGAAATTGGGCCTGATCGTTCTTGGGATCCAAGACCGCGATCCTCTGCCAAACTTCAATGGCCTTGGGATAATCTTTCGCCTTGCGGTACAAGGAGGCTAACAGGGTGAGGATCTCCTTTTCGTCTTTCTTTTTCCGCAATGCGGCTTGCACTGCCTCGATGGCCTTGGCAAATTCCTCACGTCGATCGTACAGGTAAGCCAGCTGGATGCGGGCATCGGCATAATAATCGCTCTTTTCCGGGATGCGGGAGAACTCCTCTAAGGCCCTCTCATAGGCCTTCATCTCAGAATAGGTCGAGCCTAGATAATAACGGACCCGATCGTTCCCTGGATCGGCAGCCAGGACCAGATTAAACTCCGAGGCCGCCCGTTCGAAATCCCCTTTCTCATAATAGATGAGGCCGATCTTTGTCCTGGCCTCGCGCGGATCCGCCTCGATACCCTGAAGTCTCTGAAACTGGGCCAGCGCCTCGTCGAGCTTGTTCTGTCCCACGAACAGCTCCCCTAACCGATTGGTCGCCCAAACGTTATTGGGATTGCCCTGGAGGAGCCGTTTATAGGTCTGGATGGCATTCTCCATTTTTCCTTGTAGTTCGTATACCAGGGCCAGCTCCATCAGGACCGCCTCCGATTTGGGGTTCAATTCGAGCGCCTTGCGGTAGCTTTCCTCCGCCGCCAGATAGAGCTGGGACTTGGCTCTAACCCGCCCGAGATAGTAGTGACCAAGAAGAGACTGCGCGTTGACGGCAAGAAGCTGTTCCAGGCTCTTCGTGGCCTTTTCATAATCTCCCAGCTTAAGGTGAAGCGCCCCCAGATAAAGAAGGGCCTCCTGATTTTTTGCATCGAGGCGGAGCACTTCTTGATATTCTCGAACCGCCTTGGCCTCCTCTCCCATCGAAGAATAAAGGCCCGCCAAAAGCAGATGGTTGTCTACTCCGCTGGGGTCCAGGCGCGTCGCCTCTTCTGTCTCTCTCAAGGCCTTTTTGAGATCACCCTTGCGGAGATAGAGGGTGGCGAGGCGAAACCGCAGGAAGGAATTGGACGGGTCGGCTTGAACAGCAGCCTCGAATTCCGTCAATGCCTGATCAAACTCACCATGGCTTAACAGGCTCTGCCCCTTGGCAAAGTGCCCGAGCGCCCGGGCCTCCGCCGGAATTTCAACCTTCTTTTCCCCGCGAAACGGGGCTTGCGGATCCCAGGGCAGTTCGCTGGGCGGAGCTTTCAGATCGGGCGCCGATGACACACAGCCGGACAGCAGGGCGAAAAATAACGCCGCAAAAAAGCTTAAAAATCCCATTACTTAAATTAGTTAACATACTCACCCATGAGCGTCAATCTAGCGTCATTTCTCTTCTCCCTGATCCCCATTTATGGTAATTTTTAAAATTATGGCACCAGCGCGAGAAGAGATAAGAAAAGAGCTCCTTCGCCTCCGTCAGGAGATTGAAAAGCACAACCGTCACTATTATGTCCTCGATGACCCGCTCATTAGCGATGCCGAGTACGACCATCTCTTTCGCAGACTGGTCGAACTGGAAAAAAAATATGATCTGGTTTCTCCGGATTCTCCCACGCAAAGAGTCGGCGCTCCTCCTCTGGAGAAGTTCGCTACGGTCCGCCATACCCTTCCGATGCTCTCTCTCAACAATGCCAACAACCAGGAAGAGATGGAAGAATTCGAGGAGAGAATCCGGCGCTTTCTCAAGAGCTCCCAGCCGATCGAGTATGTCGTGGAACCCAAGATCGACGGGGTCGCGGTAGAGCTGGTGTATGATCAGGGACGCTTCGTTGTCGGCTCCACCCGGGGGGATGGAATTAACGGCGAAGACATCACCCTGAACTTGAAGACCATCCGTTCGATACCTCTGACTTTGCATCGGGAGAGTAAAAGGTTCCCCCAGCGCCTGGAGGTCCGCGGTGAGGTCTTTCTTTCGCGCACGGCATTCCAAAGGCTAAACCGGGAGCGGGAGGAGGAAGGGCAGCCTGTTTTCGCCAACCCGCGCAACGCCGCCGCAGGCTCACTCAAGCAACTGGACTCTACCATCACCGCCAAGCGCCCGCTGGATATTTTCTGTCACGGTATGGGGGAGGGGACGGGGGCGAGCTTCACGACCCATGAGCAATTCCTCCATGCCCTGAAGGAATGGGGGCTCAAACCGGTCTCCCACATCCGCATCTGTCACAGTCTTAAGGAGATCTTTGCCTACCATCAGGAGATGGAGGGACGGCGCGATCAACTCCCCTACGAGATTGACGGTCTGGTAATCAAGGTCAACAGCCTGGAGCTGCAGCGGCGCTTGGGAGAGATCGCCCGCTCACCTCGCTGGGCGGCAGCCTATAAATTCAAACCCCGCCAGGCGACCACGCGCATCATCGACATCCAGGCCCAGGTGGGACGCACGGGCACCTTGACCCCTGTGGCCAGCCTGGAGCCGGTCCCGGTGGGCGGGGTTACCGTTAAGAGCGCATCGCTCCACAATATGGATGAAGTGGAACGTAAAGATATCCGCGTCGGCGATACTGTGGTGGTGGAGCGGGCAGGCGATGTCATCCCTTACGTGGTTCAGGTGGTTGAAGAAAAGAGAAGCGGGCGGGAGAAAAAATTTGCCATGCCGGAGCGCTGCCCGGTCTGCGGCTCTGCGGTCTACCGGGAAGAAGGGGAAGTCGCTTACCGCTGCGTGGGTCTCTCTTGTCCTGCCAAACTCAAGGAAAGTCTCAAATTCTTTGGCTCCCGCGGCGCCATGGACATCGAAGGACTTGGCGAGAAACTCATTGACCAGCTCGTTGACCGGGGCCTGGTGAAGGACCTGGCAGATCTCTACTCTTTGAAGAAGGAGAAACTGGCCGGTCTGGAGCGCATGGCGGAGAAATCGGCGCAGAATCTCCTCGATGCCCTGGGACGGAGTAAAGAAGCAAGCCTCGCTCGATTCCTGAATGCATTGGGGATCCGTCATGTGGGAGAGGCTACGGCCAAGCTGTTGGCGGATCACTTCGGCGACTTGAGCAACATTAAGGGGGCTTCTGAGGAAAAGCTAACAGAGGTGCGCGAGATCGGACCAGAGGTAGCAAAGAGCATCGCGCGCTTCTTCGCTCAAAAAGAAAACCGCAAGGTAATCGAGAAACTCCTCAAGGCAGGGATCCGCCTTCAGACGGAACCGAAGAGAAAAGGGAGGCTTGCGGGATCCACATTTGTGCTAACCGGCGCTCTGGAGGGCATGTCCCGGAGCGAGGCACAGCAGCGGATAGAGATCCTGGGAGGGCGAGTAGCGTCGAGCGTCAGCCGCAGTACGACCTATGTGGTTGTGGGATCGGATCCCGGCTCCAAGCTCAAAAGGGCAAAGGATCTGGAAATTCCAATCTTGGAAGAAAGAGAATTTCTTAAGCTGATCGGCGCCTGACTACCAGCGATTCTGGCGCGGCGGTCTCCCGCCTCCCCCGCCACGCGGCTCCCTGGGTTCCTGAGGACGCGCTTCGCTCACCACAATGGTCCTGCTCTCAAATTCAGTTCCGTTGAGGGCCGCTGTGGCCCGCTCGGCCTCCTCGCTCGATCCCATCTCAACAAAACCGAACCCTTTGGAACGGCCGCTAAATTTGTCCGTGATGATCCTGGCGCTCACCACCGAGCCGTGCCGGGAGAAGTGTTCCTGGAGCTTCTCTTCCGTTACGGAGTACGAGAGATTCCCCACATATAGCTTCGTTCCCATTTTAGCCCTCCTTATTGCCTGGCAAAACGGCGCAAGTTTATCCATGATTAATTCTCTTGTCAAATAGGCTCTGGTTCTGAATCCCGCCTCATTGTAAAATGCAAAGTGCAAATTGAAAAATGCAAAATTTTAACTTTTGCAATTTGCATTCTGCAATCTGCATTTTTCACTGCCTTAAAGAAAGAGTGGTATGCAAAAAGCCGAAGATAAGATTCGAGTCCGATTAATGATCGAGGGAAGGGTCCAGGGGGTTTTTTTTCGCGCCTCCGCCCAGGAAGAGGCCGGCCGGCTGGGGTTAAAGGGGTGGGTAAGGAATTGCCCGGATGGCTCCGTTGAAGTCGTGGCGGAGGGGGAGAGAAAAAAAATCGACGACCTTGTCGGCTGGTGCCATCACGGACCTCCCGGCGCCCGCGTGAACAACGTCCGCCTCCAATGGGACGATTTCCAAAACGAGTTTCCCGATTTCCGCATTAAGAGATAGGCTCCTTCTTTACCCGACTCTCCAATGCCAGACGATAGACCTCTCTCTTGGAATAGGAAAACTTTTCTCCTAATAGTTCCGCGATCTCTTTAACGCGCAAGCCTTTTCTCTGAAGCCTCTGAATCTCGGTCTTGATGGCATCCTCTCCAGAGACCGCCACCGCCTCTTTCCCTAAACCCCTTACCGCCAGGGTAACCTCACCGCGCGGTTCCTTATGCTCCACCTGAGCTATCACCTCACTGAGGCGCCCCCGGATAAACTCCTCGTAGATTTTGCTGATTTCTCTCCCCAGAACCGCCTCCCGGTCACCGAAAATCTCCAGCAGGTCCGCTAGAGACTCCAGCAGTCTATGGGGAGCCTCATAAAAGATAAGCGTTCTCGTCTCCTCCCGGAGCTTGCGCAGCCGCTCTCGCCGTTCACCTTTTTTGGCCGGGAGAAAACTTTCGAAAACAAAACGGTCGGTGGGAAGCCCGCTGGCGCTTAAAACCGCAGTCAGGGCCGACGGGCCTGGAATCGGCACAATGCTGATCCCCGCTTTGATAGCCTCCGTGACGAGCCGGTAACCGGGATCGGAGATGGTGGGGGTACCCGCATCGGAAACGAGCGCGATATTTTCACCTTGCTCGAGACGCGCCACTAAAGCATGGGCCTTAGTTTTTTCATTATGCTCGTGATAGCTCGTCAGAGGTCTGTCGATGCCGTAATGGGTCAGCAGCTTCTTGGTATGGCGAGTGTCCTCCGCGGCTATGAGGTCGGCTTCCTTGAGGATGCGCAGCCCACGCAGCGTTATATCTTCAAGGTTACCGATCGGGGTAGCAACGATGTAGAGCGTTCCAGGCATGACTCAAACCTTTTCCAAAACAGTTGATAGAAACTTATCTATTTCCTCCGACCTCGGGGAGGCAGCTCTCAGGCCAGTGGAAATAAGCCGCTGCCTTGAACGAAACTTGTACGTCCGGTTCCCCTGGCCTTCGCTCTCCTCCCCTCGGTCTGCCTGGAGGTGTCTTGAAGGGGTGCTATCTCCTCGCTTCGCTCGGAATCTCAGATTTCAGATCTCAGATTTGAAATTTGAGATTTGCCATTTGAGATCCCGAAGGGCCTGCATCGGCCCGGAAAGATACTTCCAGGCAGCCTCTCTCTACTTCCCCCAATCCCTCGCGTAGCGGAAATCCCGGTCGATGGTGCGTTGTGAGACCTTGGCGATAACCGGAAGGCGCCTCTTGAATTGAGAATTCATGATCCGGAGCGTCACCTCGTCAATAAACTTCTCCGGAAAGCCGGCGGTGACGAGCTCCGGCCGCGAATAGCGCTCATCGACCATGAGATAGAGAAGCTTATCCACCTCCCGATAGCTGAAACCGAGCTCCCCCTCGTCGGTCTGTCCCGCCCAGAGGTCCGCAGAAGGCTGCTTTTGCACAATGACCTCCGGCACCCCGACCGCTTCGGCCAGGGCCCAAATCTGTGTCTTATACAAATCGCCCAGCGGGTTGATTGCCGAAGCCATGTCGCCGTAGAGAGTCCCGTAGCCGAGCAACAGCTCGGTCTTGTTGCTGGTCCCCAAGACCAGGGCGTTCCACCTTGCCGAATGATCGTAGAGGATGGTCATTCGCTCTCGCGCCATCTTGTTTCCCCGCCTCCTTTGATCTGCATCGGGAAAGCGCTCAAAGTAGGCATCGATCTGAGGCGTAATATCCACAGTAAGCGACTCTATGGAGCTTTTCCTGACAACCAGTTCCGCATGGGCCAGGCTTTCCGGATTCGAACTTTTGTAAGGCATCATGATACCCATGACGTTGCGCGGCCCAAGGGCCTCGGCCGCCAGCATGGCGCTGAGCCCCGAGTCCACGCCGCCCGACAGCCCTACTACGACGCGATGGACCCCTACCTTCTCCACCTCATTGCGGATAAACGAGACAAGGATCTGACGGAGCAGCGTGACATTGGTCGGAATCTGAATCATAAATCAGGCATTAGGCAATAGGCGTAAGGTTGGTTCGGCACCCTCGGCCCATTGCAAAATGCAAATTGCAAACTGCAAAATTAAAACTTTTCATTTTTCATTTTGACTTTTTCCTTTTGCCTTTCCTCTTCGGCCCTTTAACCCCTTCACCCTTTAACCCTTGAACTTTTGAACCCTTGAACCCCTGATCTTTTCTTGTTTGGAATGGCCGTTCCCGAATACGCATCAACTCATTGATGGTAAGATCCAGATCTTCGTCTCTGAGAAGCGGCGCCATGGTTCTCTTACGGCGGACC
>MGRY01000232.1:0-3926 GCA_001799045.1 Deltaproteobacteria bacterium RIFCSPLOWO2_02_56_12
CTCGCCGAGCTGGGTCAGGATCTGCTGCAGCCGCCCGCCGAGCTGCTTGATGAGATCAACGCCGAATTCATGAAGTAGTTATTAGTAGCCGCCAGGCCGAAGTGGCGGCGCATGTTCTCCAGGGTATTTTCGTGGAGCTTGCGGTTGTCGAAGCTGGGCTAGCACGTGGTTTCCGGGGGCAATTCTTATCTTATGCTCTCGGTGTCGGCATGAAAAGGAAGTGCTCTATCATTACCATTCATGTATATAGCGGTGAAGGTGCGTAGAAGTCGAAGCGTGAATTATTTCTTTCTTGGCGGAAACCGTTTGTCCCACTCGTTCACATAACCTGGCTTACCGAGACGGCCTATTCCAGGAATGTGCATGCTGAAGCCAGGAATGCCGTTCCAATCCGGTTTATACCGCTGAATAAGGGCGGCTTCTGCCCGAGCAACCTCCCACATCGTTCGAATCGTAAGGAAACGGCAGGTAACTTCGCCAGCACTGATTCCCTGCCGATTCTCTATCTTTTTACGACGGTCACTTAGTCGGCCACGAAGTTTGACGGCTTGTCCGACGTAGACAGGCAAACCCTTGCGAAAAAGCACATAAATGCCGGGTTGCTGAGGAGCTTCGGGAGCAGTGAGCGGATGATTTGGACTTGCATCCAGTACGGAGACCAACTGGTCCTCGTATGCCTTATCTGCATCAAAGTCGAAGGCATGACGGTTGCACATGAAAGAACTTTGCTACTTCTTTCTGATAATAACGGCGCTTTCGTACAGTGTTGCCTTGCTTTTATTGCCTCGCCTTACGGCGGAACTAGTGATACTGGCTCCGACCCGCTTTGTTCGAAGCGGTTGTACCGCGAGAAGCGAGAGGCCGCTTTGGCGCGCGATATCTGCAAGAATTAGGTCCGTCTTGATTTCGTGTCCCTGAATGATCGAATTTCCTATTACTATGACTCCCACGCCGCCACGAACTAGAACGCGCTTCAATACGCTAAAAAACCGGCTGCAATCGTTGAAATAGGTGGTAACGTAGTTAGCCCAGCCTGGACCGCCATACGGTCCCTTCTCTTCTCGAGTCTGCCGAAGCTTGACAAGTGTGTGGGCTAGCTCAGTGTGTTCAAAGTTTAAAGTGAGCGGCTTGCTATCTCGTACCGTTTGCCAGTATTTTCCAAAGTTTGCCTCCTCAAGCTTCCGCAACTCCTTTGGCGAGGAGATCAGAGAAAGCCAAAAGAGTTGGGGTCGAGTGTTTCGCACATAATGGTAGTTATTCATGTAAGGAGGTGAGGTGACCATCAGATCTATGGAGGACGACGCCAACACATTCGTCGAGTCCAGAAAATCAAGGTTATGAATTTGAGCCTTCCCTTCGGCTGGACGACTTCCAACCCGCTCTTTGACCCACCGTATGTCTGAGACTATCTCGGAAAGCTTCGTTAGAATCGTGGAGTGAACATCCGCTCTGTCAATGAGTGGTTTCCCAGCGCCAGGTCGGGAGCCTAGGCTCGGCTCGTAGGTATAGTTCGAAAAGCTCACCATTACTGAACCAAAAGCTACGCGAAATAGATCGGCGATGTCTGGCCGCGGGATACTTTCCACGAAGTCGAGGAAAGTCAAAACCTGTTCTTCAACAGAAAGACTGAAGAACGGAATTCGGGTTTCAAACTCCGCTGGCCTGACTGTGGCAACGTGACGACGACCGTTCGTTGCGACTCTTTTATATTTAAGGACGTAGCTTGCCAACGTTTCCACGTCCAGTTTCCCGGAGTTTAACTTGGCCTTGCAAGCAAGAGCGGCATATGGATTGATTTCAAAACCGATTGAATCAAAACCGTTCAACACCGCCTGCACAAGGGTAGTTCCCACTCCAGCGAAGGGATCGAGAACGCGGGGAGCCGACTTTCGTCTGTGATTCTTCAGGAAGGTCTCGAAGCAATCCTGAACGAACTGGGCAGAAAACCCCGCTATCCATGGAACCCAGCGGTGAAGAGGTTGTGTCTTATTGTCAGCGAACGCGGGGTCCCTAAATCCATTTCCGTTCCTTGGCTTACCTGTAAAATCCAAAGTTAGTTGGCTACTTCCGCGTGAGTTGACCGCGTATGTCGGAAGGCCTTCCGATACTCTGCCTTCAGTCGGGATAATCTGGCGGTATAAAAGCATTTTGGCGGTGCTGCTCAAGAGGGTCCTAACTGGTGCGAATCCAGTTTTGCTCGAATCGGGCCGCTGTGTCAAGAAAAAACGTTGACCTAACCGAACCTGATCAGCTACTGCCTCCCCCAAAATAGCGGTCCGGGGTCAGCCCGCTCCCTCCAGTAGGTGCTTGCGGTTCCCGAAGCTGGTCTGCCACAGGAGCGGGCCCAGGGCCGGGCATGAGTATTGACTTATTTGCTTTCACGCCCGACTTCCATGTTTTCGTAATTCCGAAAATAAGAAAATATCCTGACCTTCTGCCAATGGGCCCGGTTGTGAGCCCGTTAGGTGGGTCGCTATTTGTGCCAGACTTCATCCAGTGTGCCACGGAACAGGTCGTTTAGCGCCTCAGCTGGTGGTGCCGCAGTAGGCCGGTCAGACACCGTTTGCTCAAGGCGTGCCATTTCGCGTTCAATGAAGTCGCTAATGGCCGGGATGCGAGGCCCACGGTCAAGCTCGGCCCCTGCACGCTTGTCCGAAACAAGGTCATCGATGGCTCTGCGAAGCGTCGGGTCAGGAACTGTTGCCTCCACGAGCTTGTGGAATTCAATCGGGACGGAGCCCAGCCCTTGCTCAATCCAACGCATCGCGAGAAGCGGGCGCAAGACGTAAAAGTACTTCTTCCGCCAGACGATGTCACCTCGGAGATACTCCCTAACGTTGCCTTGGGCCATATGAAAGTAGTGGAAAAAGCTGGCCCTGGGCGAGTAGAACTCCGGCAGCAGGGCACGTAACCTTGTCGCTAGGGAGAAACGCTCACGATAGACAATGGAGCACTGTAGCCATTCCAAAAGCGGCGGGTTGGATTTCCGAAAGAGCTTCAGAGCCTTGCGGATGTCCCACCCGCTCAAGTCGATGCTGACCTGGAGGGGTCGCTCGATAACGTCGCGTCGGCTTTCGAGATCGATGGAGAGGTACCACTCAGGTGGGCGAACGTATAGAAAGCGCACGTCGTAGTCGGAGTCAGTAGAGGCGAAGCCCCAGGCACGGCTGCCGGACTCAACAGCCAATAAGACGACGACACTCTCGCTACGTTCCAATTCTTCGAGAGCCCGCTGAATAGAGACTACAACCTGATCGTTCATGGGAATCTCGGTCTCTTCCAGGCGAATGGTAGCTGTTCTTATGGAATACCCACTTCCTTGAAACTCCCCGGCAAAGCAGCATCAATGGCTTGTTTGACTGCCGTAGCAGCCTTTTGGATGCGAGGCCAACTGGTGGATGACAGCACGACGATGGCGATTCTCATCCCGCCGAAGGTTTGCTGATCGCCGAGGTTCTTGTCGGTCGTGACAAATACTTCAAAGCCTTCTTGCTCTGCCGCTGCCAGCAGGTCGCCGTTGCTCAAAGTGCTCCAACCACGCTCAAAAGCGGTTTCTACTTGATGAAAGCTTAGAAAGTTGCGCAGGGGCACTGGCGTCCCCTGATCGAAGAGAATGCGCACTCAGGCAACCTGGGGCAAAGCTAAGCTTTTGCCTGCATGGTCAAGAACCACACGCACCTGCTCGATGGTGACGCCCGGGAACCACTCCACAAACTGAGTAATCTGGACCCCATCTTCGAGGTTCTCAAAGAGGGCTGAGACTGGGACGCGCGTGCCGCGAAACACCCAGGCGCCACTTACGCGCTGTGGGTCACGCTCGACCGCTGAACAAGACGACCAATCTAACATGGCCTTATCCTAGCCCTGGTATCGTAACGATTCAAGTCAGAGCAAGGGTAATTTCTACGACTCAACAATCTCCGCTC
>MGRY01000232.1:3949-6123 GCA_001799045.1 Deltaproteobacteria bacterium RIFCSPLOWO2_02_56_12
AATTCTAAAGGCCTGCGGCTTTTTTCTGTTTCAACCCTTGCCACGTCTCTATGATCTCCCCGGAGGAGGCCACCAAGCCAAAATGGCGGCGCATGTTCTCCAGGGTATTTTCGTGGAGCTTGGGATCATAAGCGGCAGCACAGTCTTCCACCAGTGTTACGTAGTAATCATACATATAGGCATCTCTGGCCGTCGTCTCCACGCAGACATTGGTCGCCACGCCGGTAACTAGAACGCTCTGAATACCTTTTGCGTTGAGGACGGTATGGAGATCTGTGTTGATAAATGCGCTGTAGCGGTGCTTGATCACAACTCTTTCCTGTGGGAGAGGAGAGATCCCATCAAAAAACTCCGCGCCCCAGCTTCCCTCGCGGCAGGTGCTTAAGGTGTTTTCCTGAGATTTGCGGTAGATCCAGCTGGGGGTGTCGGTCCACTCGCTGTGAGTCGTCTGAATGTAGACGACCGGCAGGAAGACGCGCCTGGCCTCCTCAATGAGGCGGACGAGTCTCGGCACCATCGCCTGAGCCGTGCTCACGTCGTCGCCCCTCTGCGCCGCGCTCCCCCTGGGGCTCACGAAGTCGTTCTGGACATCCACGACCAGAAGGCATGACCACTGAGGGTCACATCTCTCTTTTAACGTCTTTAGAATCATCATCGCTTCCCTCCGGTTATTCGTTACTGGTTATTGGTTATTGGTAGCAGATTTAAGTCGAATTGGATTATCTGACAACTATTAACTAATCACTAATAACTTATTACTAAAATCAATGGTCATGTTTTTTTTGCAGCCCGCCATGTCCCAGCGTGATGATGTCTGAGCGCATTATCTTCTCACCCGCCAGCAAACGAGGCAAGAGCAGATCGAAGGCGCTCACCGGATCATGCAGGACGCAGCCGGAGAGCCCCAGGATCGGGGTTTCTTTGAGGTAAGCCATGAGGAACATCGACCCCGGCAGAACCGGAAATCCATGACATTCCACGCTCGCCCCGCTCTGCCTGATTCCTTCGGGGGTCAGGTCATCAGGATCTACGGACATACCGCCGCTGACGAGAATAAGCTCCGCGCCCGCCTTAAGAGAGTCTTTGATGTGGGCAGCGATCCTAGCGGGATCATCCGGGGCCAATTTTACCGCCTCCAGATCCGAGCCCATCTCAGTTACTTTGCGCCGAACCACTGGTTCAAAGCCGTCCTTGATGCGGCCGGTAAAAACCTCGCTGCCGGTGACGATCAGGTGGACACGCCGGGATGAAACAGGGAGAATGGTGACAATAGGCTTCGCTTGACAAATCGCCTCAGCCTTTTTAACCAAATCTTCTTTGACGACTACGGGAATCGTCCGTGTCCCGGCCAGGACATCTCCTTTTTTCACATAACTGTTCGAAGGAAGGGTGGCCAAAATCAGATCTCCCAAAGCATTGAAGCGATTCAGAAGCTCGGTATCGACTTTCATTACCCCGGCAATTTCCGCCACCAGATTGACTCGACCCTCAACCGGATCGGTCAGGCGGATGCGGGGTCCCGCGGCAGCCCCGGCTAATCTCTTGGCGGCGTCCTCCTCGTGCAGCTCTCCCTCTTCCAGCTCCATGATATAGAGGTGGGCCTTGCCGACATCGAGCAGTTTCGGAACGTCCTCGGGCCGAACCACGTGACCGCGCCTAAACGCCGGCCCCTTGCGCTTTCCGGGAATAATCTCCGTGATGTCATGGGCCAGGGGGAGCCCCACAGCCTCTTCTACCGGTACAACCTTCAGCATCCTTTTCCTTTCCCTAAAACATTATCTTTCCTAAAGGAATACTTCCAGATGGTTTTTATTCTCCCACCAAGAATTGGCTTTGTCCAGTACCGTTGTGATAGGAAACAAAAATAGCAGTTCGGGAGGCCCTACGACCCTCTGGGAGCTTGTTCGCTACTTTCTGTATCTGGGAACCTTCGGCTTTGGCGGCCCCATAGCTTTGGTGGGCTACATGCAGAAGGATCTGGTGGAAAAGCGGAAATGGATCGAGAAACAGGACTACATGGAGGGGCTGGCGCTGGCCCAGCTTGCCCCAGGTCCCCTGGCCGCCCAGCTGGCAATTTACCTGGGTTACATCCGAGGCGGAATTTTGGGCGCGACGCTTGTCGGCGTCGCTTTCATCGTGCCTTCTTTCCTGATGGTGTGGGGGCTCGGCGTCCT
>MGRY01000233.1:0-10149 GCA_001799045.1 Deltaproteobacteria bacterium RIFCSPLOWO2_02_56_12
GCCGCGCCGAGCGTGCGGGCGCCGGTGCGCCGCGTAGCAGGCCCTCCGTGCTGAGATCTTCGTCGAGGTCTGGCCAGTGGATGCCGTAACCGGCGGCGCATACCTTCCAATTCGACCGCTGTTTCGCCGTCCCACCAAACAGTCTCGGATACCAAACCAAGGGCACGGAGATAGTCCGACCGTCCATCAAATCGACCATCAACGTGTCTTCCGAGACGCGCACATCCCGTACCCGCTCGTCAGCGCTTAGCGCTAATATGCCCATACCATGCCTAGACTAAATTTAGTCCACCGACTTGTCCGTTGTCAAACATTTGTAGAGGAGAAAAAATTGGAGCGGGCGACCGGGATCGAACCGGCGACGTCCAGCTTGGGAAGCTGGCATTCTACCGCTGAATTACGCCCGCTCAGTGGGCGGCAGGGAATATTTTTATATTGGATTATCCTCGTCTTGTCAATGAACAGTCCGGGCCTTCATCGGCCGCCGGCGAAAGAGCCGAGCGCCCTCAGCACCGCCAGCGATGGCGCGAAGAACGTCGCGCCCGAAACTGCCCGGGTGTAATCCATTAGATGATCATGCATGGCGTCACCGGCAATTCCCATCATCCGGCTTAACATCTTTTCGGGGATGTCAGGATTTTTACTGTACGCGATGAAAAACAACCCGGACTCCGACACCGTGCCGTAGGGAAAACTATGGCGCACGATCTCGAGCTCCTCGCCGCGCTCTTCGATCACCACGCGGCTAATATGGGCAGTAGGCGGCTTGTCCCGGTCTGAGAGTTCCTTGCTGTCCCGCTTGCGCCGGCCGATCACCTTTTCTTGATCTTTCCGGGGAACGCCGGCCCATTTCTTCAGGTTGTGAATATAGCGCTGGGTAAAGACGTAACTGCCACCGGCGAAGGCGGAATCTTCGGCGCCGATCAATGCAACTTTTGCCCGCTCTTTACCCTTGGGGTTCTCCGTGCCGTCGATGAAGCCGGTGAGATCGCGCGAGTCGAGGTAACGGAAACCGTGGACTTCATCCATCACCTCGACGGTTTCCCCGAGCCGGTTCCTGACGCGCGTCGCCAGTTCGAAATTGAGGTCTGCGCGCTTGGAAATGATGTGGAAGAGCAGGTCTCCGCCGGTACTTGGAGCGCTCCTCCCCCCGACCTCGATCGCCCGGAACGGCCTGAGACCGAGCGGCCGTTTGCCAGGGGAGATCACATCCCAGAACTCCGGGCCGAGGCTTACCGTGCAGACGAGCTTGGCCGCAGGATCGATCGTTTCCGCCCTGCCGACCAGAGCCGGAACGCCGGCGACCACCCGCGCCACTGCCGGGCCATTGAAAGCGGGATCGCGGACCCGCAAGATGAGAAATAGCGCGTTCTGATGGGGTTGGGGAATGATACCGGACTGAGGCTGTGCCATAAACCAATCCTCCTTAAGAACGTTCAGCGGCGAGCGAGCAGCTTCCTTAGGATCCTTGTTTTGCCCGGCTACCAGGACACCCATTAACCTAAGCTGATAGAAATGTCCATCTCAGGGTGGGAGGTAATTCCTCGGGCGAACGCCTGTTGACAACCGGAGACCTCCCAAGTAACATATTTTTTATCTCATTCAGTATCAGGCCTTCTGAAAGGGAAGCAACAAAGAGTTAAAGGCCTCAGTCTGTCTCACCTTGTGAACGGGATTAATGGTTAGAGCATCCGACCAGAGCCGAGTTCCCACCATTTAGCTCTCATGTTCTTCTCCCATCAGCGATCCGTGTCCCAAGGCAAAGACCTTTGATGTTCTCAATTTGGAGGAGAATATGAGCACTAAGTTATACGTGGGTGGATTACCCTATTCGGTAACGGACGGGCGCTTGGAGGAGATTTTCGCCGAGCACGGCTCTGTCCAATCGGCGCGGGTAATTTCGGATAAATTCACCGGACAGTCCCGGGGTTTTGGCTTTGTCGAGATGGCCTCGGCAGAGGAGGCCCAGAAGGCCATGGAGGCCCTGAACGGCACCCAGCTAGACGGGCGGACCCTGGTCGTTAATGAGGCGAGGCCCCAGGAAAAGCGCATGGGTGGCGGTGGCGGCGGTGACCGTGGCGGTGGCGGCGGTGGGGGCGGTGGACAGCGAAGAGGCGGTGGCCGGGACCGCTGGTAATTCTTTTCTTTCTGACTAATGGGAAAGGGGAGCGACAGGTCGGGTCGCTCCCCTTTTTATTTCATCCCTCTGGCAACTATCTCCTCCGATGATCCGACGGACCGAGAATACCCTTTTTTTCCGTCGCTTCGATGTGGCGAATGAAGCGATATTTGTTCTCCAGCTCATCTACCCGGATGGGAGGAAGGACGGGCTGTCCTTGTTCGACCCTGGCTGCGATAAAGCTGATTTTGTTTCTTTTCCAAGCCTTGAGGAACTCCTCACGAAACCCCTTGGGACTCTTTACCCAGCAGGCATGCTTGTACCCGGCCCCTTTAACCAGGGCCACCGCATCTGCCCCCATGACGGTCGCGGTCTCGGTCGCGCCTGACGCCTCGTAGCACTGATTGTCGAACAGGAGATGGATCAGATTGGGTGGATTCTGCCAGGCGATGGTCGGCAGCCCGCAGAGATTCATCAGGAAGGCGCCATCTCCGTCAATCACGATGACCTTGCGACGGGGAAGGCCGAGCGCTATTCCCAAAGCGATCGAGGAGGCCAGTCCCAACGTGCGCGGCCTGAAGTTTCCATCGCCGCTCCTCAATGCCTGCCACTCCCGCGCCGCCCAGCCCGCGCTGACTACGAGCGCATCTCCGACGTCGCCTGCAATCGCTTTTAGATAGTCGTATCGTTGCATCATTTCACCCCCAGGACGCTTTTCGTAAGAAGCACTGCTACCGGTTTTTTAGAATCCTCCGCCAGGATCTGAGCGCCCCGCAGAGTTTCCTCGACCTCTTCCGTTCTTCTCAAGACGTAGGTGCGAATGCCCAGCCCTTCAAGCACCGGCTCGGTCACGGAGCCTACCGTCGTAAACCCCCGGTCCCCCAGGTCGCCGGCATAGTAAACAAGGAGGAGAATCGGGATCTGAAATTGAAGGCAGGTTGTGGTCAAACCATTGCAGCTGTTGAGCAACCCGCCGTTTTGCATAAGAAGGGCCGTCTTTTTGCCGGTAAGAGAAGCGCCGGCGCATATGCCCACGCCCTCCTCCTCCCGGCACAGAGGCACGTGCTTGATGTCCGGATCTTTGTCCACGGCCCTAATGAGCTCGACAATTTTCAGGTCTGGAAGCGTGGCGACAAAGTTTAGGCCCGCCTTTTTCAGTCCCTGTACAATGATCTGAGCGGCTTTTTTGCTATCCATAGTTTGTCCTTTGCGGAATCAGTGACCTCCTGGGCCCGATTCCTCTCCCCTTTACCACAACAAGATTCCTGTATCTATCTCCCCCACCACAGGGTTGTCAACTATTCGAACAAGAGATCACGGTACCAATTAAATTTGCCGTGTTAGTCTTGACAGAAAAAAACCAAGCCATATATGGTTGGCTATGGAGCGGATGCTAAAGGTCAGCCAGGAGCACGTCTGGATCGGCATTGAAGATCAGCACGTTTTTTTCGGCCTCACGAATTACGGCCAGAGCGAGCTGGGGCAGATTATCTCTGTGGACCTTCCCGAGGTGGGGGACAAAGTAGAAAGGGGGGAGCCGTTTGGAGAAGTGGAATCCATATCAACGGTCTCCGAGCTGATTGCCCCGGTGTCGGGCACAGTCCTCGCTATCAACCCTGAGTTGGAGAACCATCCCGCTGTCATCAATGAGGACCCTTACAGCGAGGGGTGGATGATCGAAGTGAGGCTGAAAGACGACTCCGAAATCAAGTCTCTGATGGACATGGATGAGTATTACCACTTTGTCTTTCCCGATCGTCAATAGAATTTTCCCCTTGAAAATATCACGGAGGTGTTTTTTGCGCCGATGACCGGGACAATTCAGAAGGGAGCTCGCTCAGGGCCTTTGCCCTGTCTATCTTCGACTCTGCGGAGGGAAACCGGTAGACAATCTCCCCCGGACGGACCAAGCCCAAATCTTCCCTGGCGATTTTTTCGAGGTAAAGGTCATCATGGCGCAGCCGGTAAATTCGCTCCCGGAGGAGTTCATTCTCCTTTTGCAGGAGAAAGTTCGTTTCGCTGAGCGCCCTCCGCTCTCCCCATAGACGCCAGAGGTGGAGCAGTCCTCTTTCGCCAAAAGTGGTAAAAAGAGATAAGGTCACAATAAAAGCGCAAAAGGCATAAAGAACCCAGCGTTGAGATCTGCTCGATTGGGACATAACGATAATCTAGGAAGCATGTGCAATATAGCATATTTTATTATTCTCTGCTTAACGAGGTGAAAGATGAAGATTCAACGAGTTCATGCCCGCGAGGTCTTGGATTCCCGCGGACAGCCCACCATCGAGGTAGACGTGGTCCTCAAGAACGGCTCTCTCGGGCGGGCTACGGTCCCGTCAGGGGCCTCCACAGGAGAGCATGAGGCGGTCGAGTTACGAGACGGAGATAAGCGCTTCCTGGGAAAAGGGGTGGAGCGGGCGGTAGGCAATGTCAATCGCATTCTCGCCCCGCGCCTGCGGGGCAGGGAGGCAAAGGATCAAGAAGGTATCGACCGATTGATGATTGAGCTGGACGGGAGCCCGAACAAAGGCAATCTCGGGGCCAATGCCATCCTGGGGGTTTCCCTCGCGGTCGCCAAGGCGCAAGCTCGGACCGAGAAACTGCCCCTTTACCGCTATCTCGGCGGCCCGCGGGCGAAAACTCTCCCGGTG
This sequence comes from Deltaproteobacteria bacterium RIFCSPLOWO2_02_56_12, assembly GCA_001799045.1. GTDB lineage: Bacteria > Desulfobacterota > Binatia > UBA9968 > UBA9968 > UBA9968. The sequence continues at coordinate 4,771 of MGRY01000233.1, forward strand.
CCGATGCTCAATGTCCTGAACGGCGGGGTGCACGCCGATAATAATGTCGATGTTCAGGAGTTTATGGTCATTCCCTATGGGATGGAGAGCTTTGCCGAGGCGTTGAGAGCGGCAGCGGAGATTTTTCAGACCCTCAAAAAGGTTTTGCAAAGCCGCGGCTATTCTACCAGCGTCGGCGATGAAGGCGGTTTTGCGCCTCGCCTGAAGGGCAACGAGGAGGCGATCGAGCTGATCTTAGAGGCAGTTGCCCAAGCCGGTTACCGAACCGGGGATCAGGTCGTCTTGGGGCTGGATGTGGCCGCAAGTGAGTTTTTTGAAGACGGTCGCTATTTTTTCAAAAAATCCGATGGCGTCAGAAGAGGCATCGAAGAGATGCTCCGCCTGTATGAGGATTGGGCGAAGAAATATCCGATTATCTCGCTAGAGGATCCCCTGGGCGAAGATGATTGGGATGGATGGAAGATGCTGACAGAGCTTCTGGGAGAGAAGATTCAGATCGTCGGCGACGATATCTTCGTGACGAATAAAGAGAGACTTCAGCGGGGAATTGAATCGGGGGTGGCCAATTCGATCCTGATCAAAGTGAACCAGATCGGCACGCTCAGCGAGACGCTGGAGACGATGCGCTTGGCAAAAAAAACCGGCTACACGACGGTGATCTCGCATCGCTCCGGGGAGACGGAAGATAGCACCATCTCCGACCTGGCGGTGGCGACCAATGCAGGACAGATCAAGACCGGGGCACCATGCCGCGGCGAGCGAACGGCCAAATACAATCAACTATTGAGGATCGAGGAGGAGCTGGGCAGAAGGGCGGTATTCGCAGGGAAAAAAGTTTTCAAAGCCTTTTGCCAAAGATAGGCAAATTGTGATAGCAGTGCTTGGCGAGAGACAGATATGATTCCCAAGGTGCCGAGAGAGAACTTGCTGGAGCTTTGCAGAAGGATGCTCCTCATACGCCATTTCGAGGAGAGGCTCATCCACCTCCATGACGAGGAGCGCTTCAGCGGACATTACCACGTTTACATAGGCCAGGAAGCGACCGGGGTGCCGGCCCTTTCCTGCCTTGAGCGAGGGGATTTCCTTTTCACCACCCACCGCAACCACGGCCATCTTCTTGCGCGGGGTGCCGACCCGCGACGCCTCTTTGCCGAGATCCTGGGGCGAAAAGACGGTTACAACAAGGGTAAAGGCGGGACCTTTCATCTTGCGGCATCGGAGCTGGGTTTTTTCCATACCTCCGGGATCGTGGGCGGGATTATCCCCTTGGCCACGGGCACAGCTTATGCCGCCAGGGCGAAAAAAAGCGGCCAGATCACGGTTTGCCTTTTCGGCGATGGGGCGCTGGAGGAAGGCGCGGCGCCGGAGTCATTCAACCTGGCCTCTCTCTGGAAGCTTCCGGTTCTTTTTCTTTGCGAGAACAACGGAAAGTACGGCGCAGGTCGGGCGGTGGGCGCGGCCCAGTCTCCCACCATGGCGGTCTATCCGCTGACGGATCTGCCGGCAACCTACAAAATCCCCGCGAAGCAGATAGATGGTACAGATGCTGGCGCCGTTCACGTTGCTGTTTCTGAGGCGGTCGCGAAAATTAGGCGCGGAGAGGGTCCGCAATTCATTGAGACGCAGACGGTGCGCTGGCCGGGAAGCGAGACCAACTGGCCGGTCGTCCCGGTGGCGACGGACGCGGCCATGGCCTGGGATGTGAGCTCCGTGCCTGAAGCCGTGAGGGAATGGTACCGTTCCAGCGATCCTGTGCTGATCTTCATCCGGGAGCTCTGGGAGAAAAAACAGGCGACAAAAGAGGATATCGCCGAGCTTGATAGAGACGTGCGCAAGGCCGTCGAGCAGGCTGCGAACTTCGCCCTTGCAAGCCCGTTCCCCGAGCCCGAGGAAGCGCTCAAAGATGTCTTTGCTTGAAAGGTTGTTGAAAAACCCTGTTCTCAGGCTGTTGAAAGGTGACGCATGAGAGAGCTGGCCTATTACGAAGCGAAGCTCGAGGCGCTAAGCGAGCTCATGGCCGCGGACGAGAGCGTTCACTTGATCGGCGGATCTTTTCTAGGACTGAGCCCGCATAGAGGCCTCTTCAGCGCAATCGAAAAAAACTATCCGGACAGAGTGATCGCACCGCCCATCTCCGAGCTTGGCTACTCCGGTCTCGCCATCGGGGCCGCGATGGCCGGGCTTAGAACCGTGGTGGATCTCGGCACCGGGAGCTTCATTTACGAGGCCTGGCCCCAGGTGGTCAACGAAGCAGCTAATGCCTTTTACATGTCCGGAGGGCAGACCCGCGCGCCCGTGGTCTTTCACGTCCTCCACGGCATTCGCGGCGCGGGCGCGGCCCAGCACTCCCACAGCCCGCAGGCAATGCTTTGGAACTGCCCTGGGCTTGAGATCGTCCTGCCGTCATCGCCGGGAGATGTCAAAGGACTTCTCAAGACCGCCGCCCGTAGCCCCAACCCAACCATCTTTATCGACCACGCTCAACTCCTCGAAACGCGGGGGCCCGTGCCTGAAGGAGACGGAGCGATTCCCTTTGGCCGGGCGGAGGTCAAGCGGGCAGGCAAGGACGTCACCGTGATTGCCACCTCGATTGAAGTGCAGCGCAGCCTGGCTGTTGCCGAGCAGCTCGCAAGAGAGGGAATTCAGGTCGAGGTCGTAGACCCCCGCACTGTGGTGCCGCTCGATTTCGCGACGCTGCTTGAGTCCGTGGAAAAAACCGGGCGCGTGGTCATTGTGGATCAGTGCCACAAAAGCTGCGGGATTGCGGCGGAGATAGCGGCAAGGATCGCCGAGGAGGGCTTCGACAAGCTCAAGGCGCCCATCCGCCGGGTGACCACGCCGGATGTGCCGATCCCTTTTAGCCCTCCGCTTGAAGAGTTTGTCACTCCCTCGGAGCCGCGCATCATCGAAGCGATCCGCTCCGTGCTGCGCTGATTTCCACTAGATCTCGACGTTGACTCCGATTTTTCGCTCGATCGCCTTCCGATAAACGAACTGGGCCGTGGCCACGTCTTGAATGGCGACGCCTACGCATTTATAGACGGTAACCTCGTCGGCGTTCTTTCTTCCCGCCTTTTTGCCGGCCAGGATCTCGCCAATCTCGGCATAGATGTGATCCTCTGTGATCGCTCCTTCTTTAATGGCGAGAATAATATCGCCGCACTCCGCCATGATCGCTTCGCGTGAATCGACCACTACCTTCGCCCGCTGGAAAGTCGCGGCATCGATCTCCCTGAGATCGGGACGATGGGAACCCACGGCGTTGATATGCACCCCGGGCTTGAGCCAATCGGCGCTCAGGATCGGCTCCTTGGCCGTCGTGACGGTCACAAGCAGATCCGCATTGCGAACCGCCGCCTCCGCGGTTTTCACAGGCTCGATCTTGATCCCCACCTCCGGCTCCAATTCCTGTATTAAACTCTGAACGCTTTTTTCCACCAGGTCGTAAACCTTTATCGCCCTGATTTTTCTCACCCTGCACAGGGCCCGGATATGAGCCCTGGCCTGCACCCCGGCCCCGAGAATACCAAGCACGGGAGTCTCCGGATTTGCCAGTGCCCTAGTCGCAGCGGCCGACACACATGCGGTCCGAATGGAGGTGATGTAGGTCCCATCCATCACCGCCAGAAGTTTTCCAGTCTCTGTGCTGTACAGAAAAACGGTGGCAAGAATCGTCGGCAGACCCTGCTTGGGATTTTCCGGGAAGTAGGTCACGACCTTCATGCCCAGCGCTTTATCCGCGCCGAGATAAGCGGGCATGCTGGTAATCCGCCCCTTGATCTCAGGCAGCGGCACGACCAGTCTCACCGGCATAACCGCCTTGCCGGTGGAAAATTGAACGTGCGCCCGTTCCAGCGCCTGGATCAGCTCCTCAACATCGATGAGCCTTCGAACTTCTTTTTCGGATAAGACAAGCATCGCGCCTCAAAGACCAGCAGCAAGAGCTTTCTCCAATTCCTCTCGAATTATCACCCCTTCCCGAATAATCTTCAACCTGCCATCAACGATCTCAACAACCGTCGAACCTTTTCTACCTTTCAGTCTCCCCCCGTCGAGAAAGATTTCAATTCTGCTAGAAAAGTAGCTCATGGCTGCTTCAATGCTTCGCGCCGGTTCTTTTCCAGAGGGATTGGCGCTGGTGGCCGTAAGCGGGCGGCCCAATTCTCGCGCCAGCCGGGTGGCGAGCGGGTGACTGGAGATTCTAATTCCCACACCGCCACCGCGGTTAAGGAGCGGCGCCGGGAGATTCTTTTTACCTGGAAGGACTAGCGTGAGAGGTCCGGGCCAAAACCGCTCCATGAGTTTTCGCGCCACAGTCGGCACATCCGTCACGATGTCCTTAAGCATCTCCCTGCCCGCGATGATGACCGGAATGGGATTTTCCGGCTTGCGACCCTTGAGGAAAACGACTTGCTCGACGGCGGTCTCATTGAAGGCATCGGCCCCTAAACCATAAAAGGTCTCGGTGGGGAAAACGATCACCTCACCGCGCTTCAGCGCATCGACGGCCCGAGAGAAAACTTTAGCGCTAACGCCTTTTCTTTCTGAGTTTTCGATCTTTTTCCTCGACACCCGAGGCCATCTCCTTCTTGAGCTGCGCCAGTTTGGTAGAAATTCGTAAATCCTTGCGCGCAAGAATCTCCGCGGCAAAAATTCCTGCGTTCGCCGCACCTGCCTTGCCGATCGCCATAGTCGCGACCGGCACGCCCGCCGGCATCTGCACGGTGGAGAGCAGCGCGTCCAACCCCTTAAGACTGGAAGAGTCGATGGGCACGCCAATCACGGGAAGCGTCGTATGTGCAGCCACTGCGCCGGCCAAATGGGCCGCTGCCCCTGCCCCCACGATGATCACCTCGATCCCTCGCTTAGAGGCCGAGTCAGCATACTCATGAGTTTTCCCCGGGGTGCGATGGGCGGAAAGGATGCGCGTCTCATACCGAATGCCGAAATAATCGAGCCGCTTCTCGGCCTCCCGCATCACCTCTAGATCGGAGTCGCTGCCCATCAGGATCCCCACCCTGGGTTCAGACTTCTTCTTCATACTTCATCCCTTTTCCCATTTTGGATTTTAGATTTTCGATTTTGGATTATGGATTGAAACCCTTCAACCCTTGAACCCTTTATCCCTTCATCCTTTTCAAAGCCCTTTGGGCGATGTCCCTGCGATAGTGCATCCCATCCCACTCGATCTCGCCAATGGCCCGGTAAACCTCCCGCACCGCCTCCTGGATATTAGTTCCCAAAGCGGTCACGCCTAAAACCCGCCCTCCGGAAGTTAAAAAACGGCCTTGCTTTTCTGCGCTTCCGGCATGAAAGACAAAACCCCTCTGCCAATGCTTTAACTTCTCTAACCCTCGGATCTCTTGGCCCTTCTCGTAG
>MGRY01000233.1:10179-10583 GCA_001799045.1 Deltaproteobacteria bacterium RIFCSPLOWO2_02_56_12
ACACAAACAGCGGCATCCCGGCGCCATTCTGCCTCGACTTGATCCAGCTTGCCATCAATCGTCGCCTCCAGCAGAGAAACCAGATCGCTTTTAAGCCGCATCATGATCGGCTGGCACTCGGGATCGCCGAACCTGGCGTTGAACTCCAAAACCTTCGGTCCGTCGTCCGCGATCATCAGCCCGGCGTAAATCACACCGGAGTAGTGAACCCCTTTTTTCTTAAGGCCTCTCAGCAAGGGGTTAAGGATCTCATCGAGGATGCGGCGGTGAAGCTCCGGGGTCACGACCGGCGCCGGAGAGTAGGCGCCCATGCCGCCGGTATTGGGGCCGCGGTCGCCGTCGAATACGCGCTTGTGATCTTGCGACGAGGCCAGCGGGAGGATGTGCTCCCCGTCGGTCAGCGC
>MGRY01000234.1:0-8947 GCA_001799045.1 Deltaproteobacteria bacterium RIFCSPLOWO2_02_56_12
TTGTTCGCCCAGCCCAAGAACCGGCCATGATATCGGGGATGGTTCCGATGTTGGGGTTGTCGATTTCGCGCAGCGGCGCGCGCGGCACCTTTTTCATCTCTTCCTTCGTACCGGCAAAATAGGCGAACATACCGTCGCTTCCGCCGATGGTATTCGGCGGCGGATTGTCCACCACGAAGGTAGAGCTTCCGAGACGGGCAAAAACATCCACCCGGGCGAAGATGTCCGGGCCGGCCTCGTTGTTGCGCACGTTCGTCACGTGCATGCCCGCCTCCAGCCAATCCGCTTTGATGACTGGGATGAGCGAATCGGTTGTCATGGCGACGATATCCGCACCCTTGACGGCTTTTTGAGGCGAGTCGACCGGCTCGATCTCAACTCCCAACTTTGACGTCATCTCTTCAGCATAGGCGAGACGGTTCGCCTTTGTGGGGCTGAAAATCCGAATACGCTCGATTGGACGGACCTGGCAGATCGCCGTAGCATAAGTACGGGCCATGCCGCCGGAGCCGAGCATCCCGATCACCTTGGAGTTTTTTCGCGAGAGATACTTGGCTCCCAGTCCGGCGCAGGCGCCGACGCGCATGTGTTGAAGATAACCGTCGTTAATCAAGGCCAGTGGCTCGCCGTTTTTCACACTGAGGAGAAATATCAGGCCGCAATAGGTTCCCGGCTTGATGCAGTATTTGTCCTCGGTCTGAAACTCTCCCTCGCGATTCCAGGACAGCATGTCGGATTTCATTCGAATGGCAAAGATGCCAAGTTTCCGGGAGGCCCCTTCCATGGTTCCCCAGCGATAGTAGTGCGGCTGCTGGGGAACATAGAAGTCGATCCTTGGGCGGTAACCGGCGCGCTGTTCGTTTAGCTCATGATAGGCCTCTTCCATGACCTCAAGGCAGCTCCGCATATCGAGCACGGCCTGGACATGCTGATTGGTAAGAAAAATCATTGACACTCCTTCCAGGCCGCTGATATAGCCTCTTCTGATTGAGATGTAAAGACGCGTGCCGGATTGCCGCCGCAGTCCCTATAGAGACCTATCGTTAATTTGCTTAGGGCAAAGCTGGACAGGGGTTACCAAAAGCAGTAAGAATAGCTCCGTTTGTTTATGGGCTTGGGTGAATCAATACTGGCTCAGTCAAAATGGGAGGGATACCAATGAAGATATGCTTGAGAGTAAAGCTTTGGTCCTTGGGCTTTGTTTTTCTTTTCTTTGCGCTGGTTATTTTTCCCTGGGCGACTTTTGCTGCGGAGAAGTTCATCACCATTCATTCCGCCCGGGTGATGTCCCAGTCCATGCCGTGGATCGCGCAGGAGGCCGGGCTGTTCCAAAAGTATAATCTCGATTTCCAGCTCGTCTACATCGCCTCGTCCGGCATGGTGACTGCAGCCATGTTGGGAGGGGACGCGCATATGTCCTTGACCGGTGGGGTCGGCAATGTGCGCGCCTATGTGCAGGGCGCCACTGATATCGTCTTTATCGGGGGGATAAAAAATGTCATGACCCAGAGCATTGTCGCCAGGCCTGAAATCAAACGGCCCGAAGATCTCAAGGGAAAAAAGATCGGCGTCAGCCGGATCGGCAGCAATACCCATTACTTCACTATTCAGGCCTTGAGGCGTTCCGGGATGGAGCCGAGCCGGGATTTTTCTTTCATCCAGACCGGAGGGGACCCGGAGACCCTGGCGGCGCTCATCAGCGGCGGCATCGATGCCGCTACCATGACTGCCCCGACGGATTCCATGGCGCTCGCTCAGGGCTACCGCTACGTAGTTTATGGGCCCGACCTGCGGATTCCGTACGTAGCGACGACCTTTGTCACCCTCCGCTCCGAGATTGCCAAGCGGCCCCAGGTTGTCGGTGAGTTCATGCATGCCATGGCGGAAGCGGCGAAGATCATGCACACGGACAAAGAGTTTACTTACAAGGTTTTGGGGAAACAGTTGCGGGTAAACGACAGGAAGGTGCTTGATGCTGCCTACAATGCCGAAATCAAAGCCCTGGAGCCAAGGCTGGTCTTGAAACCTGAGGCGCTGCAGGCGATTCTGGAAGAGGTTGCTCAGGTGGATCCCCGGGCGAAGAAGGTTAAGCCCCAGGAACTTATGGATCTGCGCTATGTGGACGAGATGGAAAAGAGCGGCTTTTTCGACAAGCTCTGGGCGAGTAAGAGGTAGCGACCTGAGGAGGTATTGATGCAGGCGATGCGGGATGAGGTTCACGTTATTGATTCCGACGGCCACGTCCGGGATCTGGACGAGCTGATCAAACCTTATTTGCCCGAGCCTTATTGCCGGCGCAGGATGCCCTACATTCCACGCGAGGTTTATGACCGGAGTTTAGGTGGTACTTTAGGTCAATCCGGAGTCAAGCACGAGGAGCGGCTCGCTGCGATGGACCGGCAGGAGATCCAGATGGCGGTGCTCTATCCTACCGCAGGGCTGGGGATCGGTACGGTTCGCGAGGCCGCCTATGCAGTTGCCCTGTGTCGCGCCTACAATGATTTCATCGCCGATTACTGCAAGGTCTCCCCGCGTCTAAAAGCGGTGGCCAATCTTCCTATCAGTAGGCCTGACGAGGCCGCCAAGGAACTGAACCGGGCGGTTATCAAGCTCGGTCTGGTGGGGGGGATGCTTCCCGCGCAGGCGCATAGCAAGAATCTGGGAAGTCCGGAGTTCTATCCTCTGTATGAAGAGGCCCAGCGGCTTGGAGTGCCGCTGGCGATTCATGCCTTTGGCGGGGATGAAGCCGGGAGTGAGATTTTCGAACAGTTTATCTGTATTCATACTACGGGCCATCCCTTTCCTGTTTTGCGCCAGCTAACGGCGATGATCTTCGGCGGCATTCCGGAACTCTTTCCTAAGCTGAAGCTGGGCTATTTGGAGATCGGCTGTGGATGGATCCCCTACTGGTCTGAGCGGATGGACGAGGAATGGGAGAAGAGGGGCAAGATAGAGGCCCCTTTATGCAAAAAGAAACCCAGCGAGTATTTGACGTCCGGCCGCATCTATTATGGTTGTGAGCCTGAAGAGAAAATGATGGGCTACATCGTTCGTGAAATCGGCTCAGAGACCCTCATGTATGCCTCGGATTATCCCCACTGGGATGCCTCTTGGCCGGAGTCTGCGATCCTTGTCTGGAAGAGAGAGGATCTTTCCCTGGAGGCGAAAAAGAATATTTTAGAAAACAATGCGCGCCGATTTTACAACCTGAGTTAGTTACTGGTTACTAGTTAATAGTTACTGGCGAATATAAACTTTAAAGCGCGACGACAACTAATAACGAATAACGAAAGGAAGACCATGATTGAAACAAAAGGCTTAACAGGTGCTCAGACGCTTTTGCGCGTGCTTGGAGGGATGGGCGTGGACCGGATCTTTGCATCGCCCGGTTCGGAGTGGTCCCCTTTATGGGAGGCGCTCGCCGAACCTCAAGGCGAAAGTATCCCCCTTTATCTGAGTACCCGCCATGAGGAGATCGCCGTGGGCATGGCCAGCGGGTACGCCAAGGCTACGGGAAAACTCCCGGCCGTCATGATCCACACGACCGTTGGTTCCCTGCATGCGACAATGGCGATGCGGGGCGCGCTGCACGAACAGATTCCTATGGTGGTTTTAACCGGCGAGTCCATCGGCTTCGGAGAAGACGAAGGGCCGGACGTTGGCGGACAGTGGCTCGGTCACCTGGCCGACATCGGAGGGCCTGCCCGCTTGGTGGATCGCTGCGTCAAATGGAGCTTTGGAGTGAACACCAAGGCGATATTACCGGCAACGATCCAGCGCGCATGCCAACTCGCGATGGCGGCTCCCCGGGGGCCGGTCTTTGTCTCCCTTCCCATGGAGTATCTTTTCGACAAGATGACCAAGAACCCGCCGTCCGAGCATGGCTCAGCTCCGGCGCCGACCGCCGACCCGAAAGGGATCGAAGAATTAGCGGATCTCCTTGCCGGGGCAAAAAACCCGATTATCATTTCAGAAGAGGCGGGCCGCAGCCCCTTGATAGTGGAGCATATGGTGGAGCTTGCCGAATTGCTCGGCGCGCCTGTCGTTGAAAGTCGCAGCACGGGTTATCTAAACTTTCCGCGCAACCATCCGCTGCACGGCGGCTTCGAACCTCAGGAGTACCTGCAGGAGGCCGATGCGCTTTTTCTCCTGGGAGTTTTGGCGCCCTGGCATCCGGCTTCCAAGGGACCGAGAAGCGGAGTGAAAGTGGCGGTCCTCGATGAGAATCCCCTTCGCGCCGAACTCCCTTACTGGGGCTTTCAAGTGGACCTTTGCCTGACCGGAGAGATTGAAAGCTCCCTGGAGCAGCTTCTTAAAACTCTTAAAAAACGCCTCTCCAAAGGAGAAGCCGGATTGGCCCAGCGCGCGGAGAAGTGGCGCAAGCGCTCTGAGGAGAGAAGGCGCAAGTGGAAAGAGGAGGCGCTGAGTGTGAAGGAGAAAATGCCCATCGACACACGCTGGGTCACGTATGAGCTCAGCCAGGTCCTGCCGCCGGATGCCATGATCGTCGAGGAGACGATCACGCACAGGCTGGCGGTGCACCGCTATCTCGATGCCGTCAAGCCCGGCTCCTATTTTGCCGGCTGTATTGGCGGTCTGGGCACTGGTTTGGCGACGGCTCTCGGAGTCAAGGCAGCGGCTCCCAAGCGGCCGGTTGTCTGCCTGATCGGTGATGGCTCTTTCAACTACGATCCGGCGCTGGCGGCTCTGGGGGCTTCCCAGGAGCACAAGATGCCCATCCTCATCGTCCTTTTCAACAACATGGGATATCTCTCGCAGAAATCCGGAGTGCCCCGTTATTTCCCGGATGGATGGGCAGTGCGGACAAAAAAATTCGTCGGGATTTCGATTGCACCGAGCCCGGACTATGGGACCATCGCGCGCGCGTTCGACGGCTATGGCGAGAAGGTCGAAGAGCCCGGACAGGTGCGCGCGGCGCTGGAACGGGGATTGAAAGCTGTGGCCGCCGGTCAGGTCGCGCTGATCGATATTCGCCTGGACCCGGTCAGCGGATCCGATAAGAGACCCGACAAATGAATGGCTGATAGGAGTATGAACTTTATGTCTTTTGGCCTCTTCAGTTCGAGTTTTAAGCACTGCCTTCTTTCCCGACCTGACGTCAATCCATCGAATCTCAAATTGGACAACGGTTCTCGCGTAGCGGTAATAGGAGGTGGCCCAGCGGGTTCCTTCTTTAGCTATTTCCTTCTGGATATGGCCCAAAGGGTAAACATCGATGTCCAAGTGGATATCTATGAGCCGCGCGACTTTTCCCATACCGCTCCCCAGGGTTGCAACATGTGCGGTGGTATCATCTCAGAGTCGCTGGTGCAGCTTCTTGCCGTCGAAGGCATCAATCTGCCCGCAACCGTAGTGCAAAGGGGCATTGATTCTTACATGCTGCATATGAGTGTTGGCAGCGTCCGCATCGGAACACCCTTGCACGAGAAGAGAATTGCGGCTGTGCACCGGGGGGCGGGCCCGCGGGACATAAAAGAAGTAAAGTGGAAGAGCCTAGATGGCTATCTGCAATGGTTGGCCTCGGACAAGGGTGCGCATCTCGTATGCGATCGAGTGGACCATTTCGATTGGAAGGATGGGCGACCACAGATCAAAACGCGAGGCGGCTTAGTTCAGGAATATGATTTACTGGCGGTCGCGGTCGGGGTGAACTCTGGCCTCCTCAAGATATTTCGTGATTCGGTATCCGGATATGAACCCCCGCGCGTTACTAAGACCTATATTTGCGAGTATCACCTTGGCCAAGAAACGATAGAGAAGTATATGGGTAGCTCCATGCATGTCTTTTTACTGAGCATACCACGTCTAGAATTCGCCGCTATCATCCCGAAAGGCGATTACGTGACCGTGTGTCTGTTAGGCGATGATATCGACGGACCCTTGATAAAATCATTCCTTGAATCCCCTGAGGTCAGGCGGTGTTTTCCTCCCGACTTGCCTTTAGACCCGCCCTCGTGTCACTGTTTGCCCCACATCAATGTCACCGGCGCTACCCAGCCTTTTGCCGACCGGATCGTCTTCATTGGAGATTCCGGGGTAACCAGATTGTATAAGGATGGGATCGGGGCGGCCTACCGAACAGCAAAGGCCGCTGCCTCGACTGCCATATTTCAAGGAATATCGGCTGAGAATTTCAGGCAATACTACTGGCCGGCCTGCAAGAGGATCGCGATCGATAACAGGATAGGAAAGATCATTTTCGCATATACGGGTGTGATGCAGAAGTTACGACACGATCTGCGCGGCATTTTACGAATGGTCTCCAAAGAACAGATGAAGGACGGCTGCAATCCGCGTATGAGTATGGCCTTGTGGGATCTCTTTACCGGGAGCGCCCCCTATCGGGAAATCCTCCTACGCATGCTCAACCCTGTGTTTGTTGGTCGCTTCATATGGAACGTTGTCGTCGGAAGTTTGCCTATTAAGCGGGGGCGAAGGCCATAGGAGGATGCTATGGGAGCGGGCGATTTGGGTAGGGTTTATAAGGACGGAGAGGTTATTGTCAGACAGGGAGAAGCAGGGGATTGTATGTACGTAATCCAGGCCGGCAAGGCCGAGGTGCTTCAGGAGCAGAACGGCAGGAACATGCGCCTTGCAGTGTTAGAAGAGAAGGATTTCTTTGGGGAGATGGCCCTTTTTGAGCGCGAGGTTCGATCCGCCACTGTCCGGGCCCTTGCTGAGGTCCGAATTCTAACTGTGGACAAGAGGGCCTTCCTCCGTAGGATCCAGGAGGACCCCACTCTTGCCTTCCGCGTTGTGGAGCAGTTGTGCCACCGCGTGCGGAGGCTGAATGAGGAACTGGCTCAGACAAAAACGGGGACTTGACGCTCGGAACGGCCCCACAATTAAGAATGGATATTATTAGGGCATCTGCTTTATGCCAGGTTATAGGGGTATTCCTTTAAAGATTGGAAAAAGATTGCCGCCTCTAAAAACCGGCTTCCCGGCAAAAGTGCCGCCACGTCCGCTGGAGATGGGTTGATTGTAAACTTTGGTTGACATTAACGACACCTCAGCGGATAATTTCACCCCGGAATGTCCTGGTAATTGCGGATTACGAATTGAGGCGGCGCCGCGCAAAAGATTTTTCCCGGAGGATGAGTCATGATAACAGTTAGGCAAATTCTCGACGGCAAGGGGCATGCGACTTGCTCCGTTACACGGGATTCGATGGTGTATGATGCCCTGAAACTGATGGCCGACAAGGAGATCGGGGCGCTGCTGGTCCTTGAGGGTGGGAGATTGGTTGGTGTCATCTCGGAACGGGACTATGCCAGGAAGGTCATCCTTAAAGGGAAGTCTTCCCTAGACACACCCGTCAAGGAGATCATGACCCAAGACTTCGTTTGGGTGCGGCCGGAACAGACCGTCGAAGAATGCATGGGGCTCGTGACTGAGAAGCGGATCCGCCACCTCCCTGTGCTCGTGGATGACCAGGTCGTCGGCATTATCTCCATCGGCGATCTGGTGAAGGCTGTTATCGACGAAAAGGATTTCACGATCAAGCAGCTCGAAAGCTACATCACGGGGAGCCGGTAGCGGCGCCATAAGAATTACTATTTCGGAGTTCCGGTTGCCTATGTTGCAAAAACAAATTTGTCTCATGTTTATTCTGCTCGCGTTTGTCCTGGCTCCGGTTGGGGGTTCGGCGGCGGAGAGGCTTGTCGGCATTCATTCTGCCAGGGTGTTATCTCAGTCCGTGCCCTGGATCGCGCGCGAGGCGGGGCTGTTGCAGAAATATAATCTCGATTTCCAGCTTGTTTTCATAGCCTCTTCTCCTGCTGTCACAGCCGCGATGCTCGGAGGGGACGCCGAGATCGCACTGACCGGAGGAGAAGGAAATATCCGCGCCTATGTTCAAGGAGCGACGGATTTTGTCTTTATCGGCGCCGTAAAGAATGTTTTGACGCACAGCATCCTAGCGGGGCCGGACATCAAGAGGCCCGAAGATCTTAAAGGCAAGAAGATCGGGATCAACCGGATCGGGAGCAACCCCCATTTCTTTGCTGTTCAAGCTCTCAGGCAAAAGGGGTTAGATCCAACCAAGGACGTTCAGTTTATTCAATCGGGTGGATCGCCGGAGACTCTGGCAGCACTCGTTTCAGGAAGCCTGGACGCCGCTTCCTTGAACCCGCCTGCGGATACACAGGCAATCTCCCAGGGGTTCCATTACGTGATCTACGGACCCGACCAGCGAGTCCCCTACGTGGCTACGGCCTTTGTAACTCTCAGGCCGGTGGTCGCCAAACGGACCCAGGTTGCGGGACAGTTTATGCGCGCTATGGCCGAGGCCGCGAAGATTATTCATACGGATAAGGAATTCACCTACAAGGTGTTGGGGAAATATCTCCGTGTGACCGACAGGAAGGTTTTGGACGCCTCCTACAACACCGAAATCAAGGCGGTGGAATCAAGATTGGAGATCAGGCCTGAAGGAATTCAAGGTATTCTCGATGAGGTTGCAAAGGTTGATCCCCGGGCCAGAAAGGTAAAGCCCGAAGAGCTTATTGACCGCCGCTTTTTGGAGGAAATGGATAAGAGCGGGTTTTTCGATAGGCTCTGGGAAGGTAAGAGATAGAGAAAACGCCCCGCCTATTAGGTACTGTCCTAATTTAAAAATGCCGCACGAGCAAAGGCCAGATCCTTACAAAAATTCCCCTTGCCTGCAAAGTCCCGCCTCGGTTAGACTTAGACTTCATGGCTGAGGTGCCAAAGCAAATAGGAGAGTTGATCGCAAAGTTCGACCAGAACCTCGATGCCTACCACACGCAGTATGGTGAGACCGAGGTGCGGGTGGAATTTATCAACCCCTTCTTTGAAGCCCTCGGCTGGGATGTCACTAACAAGGCCGCCATTGCAGAAGCCTACAAGGACGTAATCCACGAGGCTGCCGTCAAAGTGGGGGGCGCTACCAAGGCGCCGGACT
>MGRY01000234.1:8956-9882 GCA_001799045.1 Deltaproteobacteria bacterium RIFCSPLOWO2_02_56_12
GAATAGGCGGGACAAAGAAGTTCTTCCTCGAAGCGAAAAAGCCCTCGGTCGGCATCAAAGACGATACCGGTCCCGCTTACCAACTGCGCCGCTATGCCTGGAGCGCCAAACTGCCGCTCTCGATCCTCACCAACTTTGCCGAGTTTGCCGTCTACGACTGCCATCTCAAACCCAAGGAAAATGACAAGGCGAGCACGGGCAGAATCCTCTACTTTACCTACCAAGACTACGCTTCCCGTTGGGAAGAAATCACCGCGATATTTTCCAAGGATGCGGTCCTGCACGGCTCCTTCGATAAGTTTGCCGAGTCCGGGAAGGGAAAACGTGGAACATCCCAGGTTGACACGGAATTTCTAAACGAGATCGAGAGCTGGCGCGACGCCCTGGCCAAAAACCTTGCTCTGCGCAACCCCAGGCTCAGCGTGCGCGACCTCAACTTCGCCGTGCAACGGACCATCGACCGGGTCATCTTCCTGCGCATGTGCGAAGACCGTGGCATCGAACACTACGGCCAGCTCCTGGCTTTGCTCAATGGCGAAAATATTTATAAGCGCCTGCACTATCTCTACAACCTGGCGGACGACAGGTACAATTCGGGCCTCTTTCATTTCAAAGAAGAGAAGGGAAGAGCCGAGCCTCCTGACGAGCTAACGCTGAAGCTCAAAATTGACGACAAAGTTCTTAAAGACATCATCCGACGCCTCTACTACCCCGAAAGCCCTTATGAATTCTCCGTCCTGGGCGCTGACATCCTGGGCAACGTCTACGAGCAGTTCTTAGGCAAAGTTATCCGGCTGACTGCCGGCCACCAAGCCAAAGTTGAAGAGAAACCGGAGGTTAAGAAGGCAGGAGGGGTTTATTACACCCCGGCCTATATTGTGGACTACATCGTAAAAAATACCGTAGGCAAGCTGTGCGACGGTAAA
>MGRY01000235.1:0-4984 GCA_001799045.1 Deltaproteobacteria bacterium RIFCSPLOWO2_02_56_12
CGGTTGTCAAAGAGATGTTTGGTGCTGGCGTCGTTCACGGCGATGACCGGAATCTTGAGGGCGCCGTCCGCGGCGAGGGCGCGCAGGCGAATAACGCCGGTCGTGGTTTCCTCCATGCTGGCGATCATTTTGGAGGCGACCCGGGAGTATTCTTTATGGAGCATGGAAACCAAATCCGCGCCGTCATCCATGGTGATGACCGGGGCATGATCGAGAGCGGCGCGCAGGTGGCGATAGTAGGTCTTGTGATCTTCCCTTTTGATAGCGTAGACCGGTATCCGTTCGTGCTTGACCAGGGAAGCGGCGACGTCATCTTGCGTGGAAAGCGGGTTGGAGGCGCAAAGGACAATCCGGGCACCTCCGGCCTTTAACGTCTTGACCAAATTCGCAGTCTCTGCCGTGACGTGGAGGCAGGCCGAGAAGCGCAGTCCTTGGAATGGTCTTTCTTTTTGAAAGCGCTCCCGCACCCTCCTTAGAACGGGCATGTCTTGATCCGCCCAGAGGATGCGTTTTTTTCCCTGCGGCGCTAGTCCAATGTCTCGGATATCATATTTCTTCACAGCCATGGTTGCGGTCCCCTCCCCGCCAGGATCTGGTTTAGACCTTTGTTGCAGCTTTCTTTAGGTCCTCGACCCGGTCCGTTCTCTCCCAGGTAAAGTAACCGTTCTCGGCCGTGCGCCCGAAATGGCCGTAGGATGCCGTGGCGCGATAGATGGGACGCTTTAAATCCAAGATTTCAATGATGGCCTTGGGCCTCAAGTCGAAGCTTTCCTGCACGATACGGGCGAGTTCCGCCTCCGGGATCACACCGGTATCGAAGGTATCGACCGCAACGGAAACGGGCTGGGCCACGCCGATAACGTAGGCCAATTGGACTTCACATCTGCGGGCCAGTTTCGCCGCGACGATATTCTTGGCGATGTAGCGCGCCATATAAGCGGCGCTGCGATCGACCTTGGAAGGATCCTTGCCAGAGAAGGCGCCACCGCCGTGACGTCCCATTCCTCCGTAGGTGTCCACGATGATCTTCCGCCCGGTAAGGCCGCAGTCTCCCTGGGGGCCTCCCACCACGAAACGACCCGTGGGGTTGACATGAAAAACCGTGCTCTTGTCGAGATAATCTGCCGGGATGACAGCCCGGATAACGCCATCAATCACGGTTTCTCTAAGCTTGCTGTACTGCACGTCCGGGGCGTGCTGTGTCGAGACGACCACGCTTTGAACTCTCACGGGCCTTCCCTCGCGATACTGGACCGTCACCTGCGATTTGCTGTCGGGCCTGATAAAGGAGGCCTCTCCTCCTTTCCGGATCTTGGCCAAATACTTGACCAGACTGTGGGCCATTTGAATAGGGAAGGGCATCAATTCCGGCGTCTCATCACAGGCGTAGCCGAACATCATTCCCTGGTCCCCCGCCCCCTGCTCTTTGTGGAGCCCTTCTCCCTCTGTCACCCCCTGAGAGATGTCCGGGGATTGCTGTTCTACCGCGGTGAGGATGGCGCAGGTGTTACCGTCGAAACCTATCGAGGAATCGGTGTAACCGATGTCGCGTACGACATCGCGGGCTATTTCGTTGTAGCTGACCTTGGTCTTGCTGGTAATCTCACCAGCGATGACGATCATCCCGGTCTTCGTGAGGGCCTCACAGGCTACCCGGCTGTCTGGATCGCCGCTTAAATGGGCGTCCAGGATGGCATCAGAAATCTGATCGCACATCTTGTCCGGATGTCCTTCGGAAACAGACTCTGAAGTAAAGAGAAAATCCTTTGCTGCCATTCAACAAACCTCCCAAGTTGACTGTCGCAAACCGAATCTTTTTTTCATATCGGATAAGAGAGAGGGAATCAACCCCGATCCTGACCCCGTTTTTGAGATTTTCCTTACTCCGGGATAACCCATTGCTTTTATCGCAATGAGGTCAGGATCGGGGTCAAGTTCACTCGCTCTCGTAGAATTTTTTTTCCACGAGCTTTTCTAGGGCGCGCATCGCCTCCTCTGCGTCTTCTCCATCCGCCTCCACGTGGATTTTGCTTCCCCGGGTGGCAGCCAAGGTAAGCACCCCCAAAATGCTTCTCCCGTCCACCACTTGACCATCTTTAGCGATTTTCACCTCAGCGGAAAAACGGTTCAGCGTCTGGACTAGGAGGGCGGCGGCCCTGGCATGCAGGCCGAGTTTGTTCTTGATCTCAAGCTTTTTGACTAGCTTCGCCATCCATCTACTTATCGATATCTCTATGTTTCACATGAATGCGAAATCGTTCCTGGTCCAGCCTCTTCTTCAACTCCTCTACCAGGACAACGGAGCGGTGTTTTCCTCCGGTACAGCCGAGGGCCAGGGTCAGGCTGCTCTTTCCCTCGCGTTCGTATTGGGGAAGAACGAACTCTAGCAGAGAATAGAGCCGATCCAAAAAGACATGGGTTTCCTCCCGTTTCAGGACAAACTCTTTGACATCGGGCTCTAAGCCGTTTTTGGACCTTAGCCCATTGACAAAAAACGGGTTCGGGAGAAAGCGCACGTCCACAATCATGTCGGTGTCGTGCGGAATGCCGTACTTATAGCCGAAGGAATTCATGAAAAGGTTCATCTTACGCGGGCTCTGGCTCTGGCTGTAATATTGCTCCACTTCCCTTTTGAGTTCATGAACGTTGAAATCGCTGGTATCGATAATCTTATCCGCCAGCGCCCGCATTCCCTCCAGCGCCTTGCGCTCTCGAACGATTCCTTCCTGGATCGAGCCTTCGCCAGCCAACGGATGGGGACGGCGCGTTTCGCTGAACCGGCGCAGGAGCACTTCGTCGGCAGCGTCCAGAAAAAGGACCTCCACCCGGTGCCCGGCAACGCGCAGCTCGGCCAGGACCTCAGGCCAGGACTGAAAAAAAAGCCGTTCTCTAAGATCGATCCCGAGCGCGATCCGCTTGATCTCCTCCCTATATCCTTGACATAGGTCGATAAACTTGGGGATCAAAACCACCGGCAGATTGTCAATGCAAAAAAATCCGTTGTCCTCCAGGGCCCTGATCACCACGCTCTTGCCCGAACCGGAAAGTCCGGTGACAACGATGATATCCAGACCGTCGGCCATAATAACCAAAGGTGCTATCAGCTGTCAGCCTTTTTCCTTGTCATGCTGACGGCTAATGGCTGATTGCTGAGCGCTTATTTAAAACTTCTCGTCCTCTTCTTTGATCGCGTTAAAGATCTCTGCGCTGGTTTTTCCCTTCATGAGCCGGGCGCGAAACGCGGGGTCTTTCAGCAGCCGGGCGATCCGCGCCAGGGCCTTCAGATGATCTGCCGCCGAATCTTCCGGCGCCACCAAGAGAAAGAAAAGGTGGGTTAAACCTCCATCCAGCGAATCGAAATTCACACCCTGAGGACTGCGGGCAAAGGCCCCGGATATCCGCTTGGCGTTGGGCATCTTTCCATGCGGTATCGCTACCCCTTCGCCGATTGCGGTCGTGCTGACCTTTTCTCTTTCGAGCAAGATTTCGAGCACCTTCTTGCCATCCAGAGAATGATCCTGAGATGCCATCCAGTCTGCTATCTCTTGTAGGACCCCCTTCTTGTCCCTGGCTTTAAGGTAAGGAATGACTCTGGAGTCATCCAAAAAATCGGTTATCTTCAACCCTTTACCCTTCTTCGCTGCAGCCTCGTCTTTGTCTTATATTTCCTCACCTGCTGCTCCACCTTGTCCATCACCAAATCGATGGCGGCGTAGAGGTCGCTCGTTTCCTCGCGTCCGTGGATAGTGAGCCTGCGCGTCTGCAAAGTAACCTCTGCCACCTGTCGTTCCCTGGAATCCACTGACAGGACCACATGCGCCTCCAGGGGACGGTCAAAGTACTTGCCGATTTTATGCGCCTTCTCCTCAGCGTAGCTTTTCAGGGCGTCGGTGGGTTGCGTATGGCGGAAGGTCACGGTGACTTTGACGTCTGTCATATTTATCCTCCCGTTGCGTCACTTATCTTCGCAAGTAAGGCTGTCGCCGCTTGGAGGAGGGAAGGATCCCCATGGCCTCGCGGTATTTGGCCACGGTGCGCCGGGCGATGTCAATCGTCTCCTTACCGAGAAGCCCGGCGATGTACTGATCACTATAGGGTTTTCGGGGATCCTCCAACGAGACGATGCTGCGGATTTTATCCTTGACGCTCTCGGAAGCCACGTCTTCCCCGCCGCCCGACTTCAGACCGCTCTGGAAGAAATATTTCAGCTCAAAGAGTCCCTGGGGCGTATGGACATACTTATTGGCCGTGGCCCGGCTCACCGTAGACTCATGCATACCGATATCCTCAGCCACATTCTTAAGCACCATGGGCTTCAGGTGCCGCACCCCCAGCTCCAGAAAATCTCTTTGAAACTTGAAGATGCTCTGGGTTACCCGGTAGAGGGTTTGCTGTCTCTGCTGAATGCTTTTGATCAGCCACGTGGCCGCCCGCACCTTTTCCTGCAGGTACTGCTTGGCATGCTCTTCCTCGACACCCTCTTGCCCGATCAGGCGACGGTAGAGAGGGCTCACGCGCAGGCGGGGAATCCCATCGTCGTTAAGAAACACCACGTATTCGTCGCCGATCTTCTCCACGGAGACGTCGGGGATGATCGTGCGCACCTCCTCTTCCTCAAAGCCGCGCGCCGGCCTGGGCTCCAGAGAGCCGATCACATAAGACGCCTCTACTACCTCTTCCACAGAGACGCCGAGCTCCCGGGCCAGCCTGTCATAGCGTTTGTTCTCCAAATAAGGGAGGTGATCCGAAACGATTCTTGCCGCCAGGCTGGTGTCGAGGCCGAGATTCTCCAACTGGGTTAGAAGGCACTCTCTCAGATCGCGCGCGGCGACGCCGACCGGATCAAAAAACAGGATCTGTTTCAAGACGGCTTCGCATTCTTCGGGTGCGGCGCCGGTGGCTTGACAGACCTCTTCGACGGAGAGGGTGAGGTAGCCGTTCTCGTCCAGGTTGCCGATGATATAGAAACCGATCGTTTCCTGAC
>MGRY01000235.1:4996-7507 GCA_001799045.1 Deltaproteobacteria bacterium RIFCSPLOWO2_02_56_12
TCGAAAGGCGCAGTTGCCAGACCAGGTGATCTTCCAGAGAGGTCTTTCTTGTCAGAGTATTTTCCCACGACGGAGGACCGTCGTCCTCATCGTAGGAGGCCTCCGCCGTCAAAGAACCGTGAACGGAATTGGAGTGGCTATCGATATACTCTTGCCAGTCCAGCGTGCCGATTTTGTCAGCCGCTGATAGTTCTCTCTTTGCCTCCGGCAGGATCGGCTCCGATATTTCCGCTTCGCCTGCCACCAAGGTTTGCTGGCCCTCCCCTTTCTCTTCCGCGAGCCCCTCTTCCAGCGCGGGATTTTCCTGGAGCTCTACCGAGATCAACTCCTCCAACTCCAACCGGGAGAGCTGAAGAAGCTTGATCGCCTGCTGCAGCTGGGGCGTCATGACCAACTGCTGGGCCAGCTTTTGAACCTGTCTGATTTCCAATGCCATCGTTACATTCGAAAGCCTTCGCCTAGATAGACCTTCCGCACCTTAGAACTGGAGGCGATTTTTTCCGGGGAGCCCTCCTCCAGGACCAACCCTTCGTTGAGGATATAGGCGCGATCGCATATTCCCAGGGTCTCGCGCACGTTATGATCCGTGATGAGAATCCCGATGCCGCTGGTAGTCAGCCTGTGGATGATTTTTTGAATCTCCGCCACCGCGATTGGGTCCACCCCCGTAAAGGGTTCATCCAAAAGGACGAAAAATGGCGAGAGCACCAAGGCGCGAGCGATTTCCACTCTGCGCCGCTCTCCCCCGGAGAGGGTGTAGGCCTTATGGTTGGCGAGGTGGGAGATCCCAAGCATACGCAACAGCCCTTTGCAGCGCTCCTTTTGTTCTTCCGCGCTGAGGTCGAGGGTCTCGAGGATCGCCAGCAGGTTTTGCTCCACCGTAAGGCGGCGGAAAACGGAGGACTCCTGGGGAAGATAGCTGATCCCCGCACGCGCTCGCTGATAGATCGGCGCCAGTGTCAGATCCTCGCCATTCAAAAAAACCTTTCCCTGATCCGGGCGCACTAGTCCTACCATCATGTGGAAGGTCGTGGTTTTTCCCGCGCCGTTAGGACCGAGGAGCCCGACCACCTCCCCTCCCTTGATCTCCAGCTGAACTCCATCGACCACGCGGCGACCATTGTAGGACTTCGTTACCCCTTCGGCCTTAAGAACACTCATCGCTCTTTCACTGAACCCGCACTGCCTTTTTTTCCGCCGCCCATTTCCTCGGGAAAGATGACTGCCTTGACTCTTTCACTTCCTCCCTCCACGACAGCCCGATCCTCTTCCATGAAAAAGGTGATGCGGCTTCCTGAGACCTCGCTGTTCCCCTGGCGCACCACGGGATTCCCGGTCAGCGTAACGGTCTGCACCTTACCGTTGAATACTGCCTTGGACCCCCTCGCTACCCTGTCCCCCTGGACTACCTGAACCTTACCCTCTGCTATGGCTTCTTTGAGCTGCTTCATATCGGGGTCATAGTACGCGGTCAGCGTCTCGCTCCTCATGGTCATGTCCCCTTGCACAGCCACCACCTGGCCTTTGTAGGCGATCGTGTTTTTCTTGCGGTCCGCCTCCATCCAGTTCGAGGTGATAAAGATAGGATCTTTCTTGCTGGCCTGGAATGCTGTTCCTTCAGTCTTCTTTTTCGTCTCTTTGCCGGCTCTCCCGGTGGCCTCTCCGGCCCGGGAAAAGGTCGGAACGGCAACGGCCAGGCACACTAGGAGCCACCATGCATTCCACCGGCCCCGCGTCCTATAGTTTGTTTTTCTTCTGTCCATCGGCCCTGGCCCTCTTGCTTCCCATCCGCTCCGGCTCCAGCTTCGTCCTTACTTTGTTAAGCATGCGCATTTTCTCATCGTCGAGGTTGATCTCCATTCCTATTCCCTCTAACTCGAGGCTGTCTCCCTTAACGGTTACCTTGCCGGGAAGGAGCACCTGATTCTTACTCTTGAGGTAGAGAATCTCCTCGGTTTTTAAAACAAATCCCCGATAGTTGACCTGGACCCCGCCTTGGAATTGGGCTTTTTCCATCTCTCCTCCTTGTCCCGAGAGCCACAGGTGGCCATCGTTTCCAATAGCCTCTATCGCATTATTATCCTTTTGGTAAAAGGTCATGCGCGGCTTTTTGATCGTGACCTCTTTATCCGCCTTGAGATAACTGGCCTCCTCGCCGGACAGCTCCCAGACCTTTTGCCCTCCCTCAATCTTGGAGCGACGAAAATCCTTGATCTGCAGAGCAGCCTCGGGGACGTAGTCCAAAAGCTTGGTGGGGTTTTTCTTGATCTCTCTGGCCTTCATCAGCCAGAAGTGCTCGGCTACTTTGTAGGCTACTCCACCCAGAGAAGCAAAGATTGCGATAAGGAGGATGATTCCTATACCTTTGTGCCGCATAACCATAAAGAAATCAGCGCAAAAATACCACCTTTCAAGAATGGTGTAAAGGAGATAGGCACGAATTTTGCTTTATCGCCTGGATGAAGGCTGGAAAGTGATCAAGTGGCGTAATACCTGCGGGTGAGATCTCTC
>MGRY01000235.1:7634-8464 GCA_001799045.1 Deltaproteobacteria bacterium RIFCSPLOWO2_02_56_12
GCCCAACCCTTTTCAGAATGGGAAGATCCACAATATCATCCCCTACATAGGCGATCTCCCGGTCCTGCAGGCGACTGCGGCGTTTGATCTTCTGATAGACCTCAAGTTTGTTGTAGACCTGTTGGTAGACGATGCTTATGCCCAGATCCTTGGCTCGATGATTTACGACCTTGGAGGAGCGCCCCGTGATCAGCCCGACCTGGATTCTGCCACGCAGCAGGAGCCTGATTCCATGTCCGTCACGGACGTCAAAACGTTTAATCTCCTCTCCGCGATCGTTCATAACGATCCCGCCATCTGTCAACACCCCGTCCACGTCCAATAGCAGGAGTTTTATTTTCTTCGCCTTGGTGCGAATCTTGGCTGGAATGTGCTGCACAGGTTACCCCCCTCGGCGCTTTCGGCCTCCGGCCCGGTCAAGAGCCTCGCCCCAGCAGGAAAGGAACGCCGTCACAAACGTATGTTCACCCTTGGGATCAGTTGCCAACGGGGCAAGCGACATTGCCACACTCAGTGCGAGATGATACCCCTCGGAGCGGGAGGCGACGGCGCGCCTATAAGCTGGGTGCGCCGTATTTACCCACACTGTGGACTCCTCCAGCCGCCCCAATTCCGGGTCGTCAGGACGATCTTCGAACTGGATGGTGAGGCCGTATCGAGCCGGCCGTCGCGTGTTCTTCGTGCCCGGCAATACTACAGGGCCGAGAGTAGAGGACTGCGGCGAACTCGGGGGCTCAGCGGTGCCTGACTCTTCCTTCGTCTGAAGCCCTGCACCTGGCCCCTGAGCAGCAGAGTCAGTTGCCATTTCCGGAGGTTCCAGGGTGGCAAAG
>MGRY01000235.1:8478-9901 GCA_001799045.1 Deltaproteobacteria bacterium RIFCSPLOWO2_02_56_12
GGGAGCATCCCCCTCTTCTGCGCTTTTCCCGATGGGTAACCGCTTCTGACCTCCCGCCCGTTGCTCGACCAGCGGGGTCAGCAAAGGAAATTCATGAGAAAGGTCCTCGATGACGCGCTCCAGGTCACGTTCCAGGGGGCGTGCCGCGCGTCGGCGGGCTTCTTCAGCGGGCGGGCGGGCATCACCCCACACCGTGAGTTGTCTCGAGACCGCTTCTTGAAGCGCCTTGCGGTAGGCAAGGTAGGCGGCCCCTCTCTGTCCCGCTCGGATGAAGTCGCCTTTGTTTAGCGTCAGGCAAGCCGCCAGTGGGGGGACTTCAATGAGGCCGCCGACCTGCTCAGGTGCCTGGGGCGCCAGGCCGAGCCAGTCCCAGCCGCGCTTGATGATCTTACCGAAGGTGCTGATTCCAATACCCCGCTGTTCCTCCGGCAACGGCAGGTTTTGACGGATGAGATAACCCATGGCGGAGGGTTTGCGTTTGCGAACCAGGCGCACCTCGATGGGCGCGACATCAGGCGCTTGGCAGGCATGCTTTTCGAGCATGCGACCGTTCACCGCGAAGCTGACACCGCGAGGATAGTGGGGCGCAAGAAAATGGTCGAATGCGGGATCCAGCAGCGGTTGATAGTGGCGACGCATCACGCCTTCGAGAAAACCTGGGTCCAACAAAAGCGAAAGCGCATTTTGGAGCTTGAGGCGAACGGCGGTTCCGCGCTCGTTGACCAGGCCTGGAGGGGGGACCCATTTCCACGGGGCGCGGTGGCGTGAGGCCAGATGCCAACTGGTGGCGACATGGCTCTTCCCGCGCCGGGTTTCGGTCAGCACTTCCTCGCTAATGAGCAGCCCGAGCTTGATCCCCACCCCGGCAAATCCGATGCCTTGTCCTCGGCTCTTCGTGCTGGCGGCGAGGTCGTGGTAGCGGGCCAGTTCCCGCCTCTGCATGCCGGAGCCGTCGTCCGTCACCGAGAGCGTGACCTGTCCGGCATCCGCATCTATGAGAATTCGGCTTGCCCCGGAATCGAGCGAGTTGGCCACGATTTCGGCGAGGATCGTCTCCTCGATCGCGCCGGGGTAAGCGTCGCGTAGGTCTTCGAGGAGGTGGAGCAGGTCAACGCGCGTTTCGCCCATTTCTTTTTACCATAGACAAGGATTTTTCAATTCACTGCTGGCAGCTTTTGGCGGAGAGTATCCGATAAGAACTTGTCGTGTCAATCTGGGGGTCGGCTTCCGGGCAGAGCTGAACTTTTTCTCCACCCTGGGATAATGGGAGTCTAAACTACTTGGGTGAAAGAAGGATTAAAGGCGATCTCTTTCTTTTGGATTTGTGTATTATGTGTGATACTTTTATACACAAAACGCACATAGTCAACGAGGAGGTGGACGATGTCGAGTCTCACACTGGCTATCCCAGATGATCTGAAGG
>MGRY01000236.1:0-799 GCA_001799045.1 Deltaproteobacteria bacterium RIFCSPLOWO2_02_56_12
GGAGGCGATTCGTAATATTTCCTCGCGCTTGTTTTTCAAGAGCTTGTCGGGAGTCATGGCCCAATTCCTCTCAGCTAATTCTATGCGATAACGCGCGGCCTGACAAGGACTTTTTAGAGGCCTTAAAGATACGGACTAAAAGGTTGCGGGCTAAAGTTGGAGAGCTGCTTTCCCTAAACAGCATCTCTTATATTTCTTCCCGCTGCCGCATGGGCAGGGATCGTTGCGGCCCGCCTGCGGGAAGGACTCCGCATCCGCGGCCCGCACCAGCTCCATCAGCCGCTCAGGCGGCTCGCCCTTGCGCCACAACGAGGCCAGCTTTTCCAGGCTCGCCCGGCTGTGGGTGAAGAAGCGCTTGTATCCCGCGCACAGGTAGTTCAGCCCCTCTTCGCCATCCGGGGTTCGGATGATACGGTCCTTCGGGCAGCCGCCATTACACATGGCGCGAACCTCGCACTCCTGACAATAGCGCGGCAGCGTATCTCGCTTGGCCTGCCCGAAATTTCTCTGCGCCGCGCTCTCTATCATCTCGACCAACGGGGTCTCCTGGATATTCCCAAGGTGATATTCCGGATTGACATAATGATCGCAGGAAAAGAAGTCCCCGTTATGTTCGACCACGGGGACATCGCCGCAGGTCTCGCGGAAGATGCAAAGCGCATGCTCCAGGCCGAGGGCCGGCGTCGCGGCTTCCTCGAAGATCTGGATGACGATCCGTCCGACATCCTGGCGCACCCACTCGTCGAAGATAGCGCACAGAAAAGCGCCGTAGGCTTCGGCCGGAGGCGTATAGGCGCTG
>MGRY01000236.1:832-3142 GCA_001799045.1 Deltaproteobacteria bacterium RIFCSPLOWO2_02_56_12
ACGGGAAGAAACTGCAAGTACTCGGTCCCAATCTCCTTGAAGAAGCGGTAAACCTGGGTGGGGTAATCAACGTTCTGACTATGGACCACGCAAAGCATGTCCACCGGGACCTTGTGCCGCCGTAAAAGCCGGAACGCGCGCATTATCTTTTTGTGGGTGGGCTTCTGTCCCTTGGTCACGCGATAGCCGTCGTGAAATTCCTGCGGACCGTCGAGGCTCAGCCCTATGCGAAAGCCCTCCGCCGCGAAAAAACGGCACCATTCTTCATCTATCAGCGTCCCGTTGGTCTGGATGCCGTTGAGGATCCGGTGATCAGGGCCCCGGTGTTTGCGCTGGAGATCCACGATTTTCTGAAAGTAATCGATTCCCAGGATGGTCGGCTCTCCGCCATGCCATGCGAAGCTGACCAGCGGATTAGGCGAAGCTTCGATGTGCTGGACAATATATTTCTCCAGCAGATCGTCGGACATACGGAACGACTCGCCCTTGGGATAGAGGAATTCTTTCTTCAAGTAGTAACAGTAGTGGCAGTCCAGGTTGCAGATAGCGCCGATCGGTTTCGCCATCACCTGAAACTCGCGGGAAGCTTTGGCCGCTGCTATATTATCCATCCCTGGACGTCCTGTAGAAATTGCCATATGAGATCTTAGAAACTATCCAATAATAGCCTCTTATGTCAAATCTATCACATTTTTCCTTGTCCCGGTCCGAAGTCGTAGTACAATAGACCAGACAGTTACAATATAAAGGTGGTGGAGTAAATCATGAAGATCTACACGTACTCGAAGGCCCGCGAAAAGCTGTCAGACATTCTTGAAGAGTCTAAAAGCGAAGAAGTCGTCATTCGGCGTCGCAAAGGAGATTTATATTCCATTGTGCCGAAATCTCCCACTCGCCGTTCTCCATTTGATGTGTCTGGCCTGCGTAAAAACATTACTCGGAAGGAAATACTCGAGGCAATCCGCGAGTCCAGAGAGCGGGCCCACCGATGATGCTGACGGACGATTTGAGAGTTTGAGGTTCAAGAGCCAAAGACGTGCAAGAGACGCCATCTCCCGCCCGCGGGTTCATCCACCCAACGCGCCAGCGCAATCAAGTTGTTCTGAAAATCAACCAGACGCACCAATTTTTCTTTTTCTTTGGGCGCGCCCAGTCCGGCCAGCGCCTCCTGCCGACCCATCCGGAGTTTGGCCAGCCAATGGTTGTCGAAGCGAAACTCGCGCAGGAACGCCAGGGCTTGATTCAAAGGGATCAGCGGGACATTCCCCTGATCCCTCAGCATCTCGACCGCGCTCAGCGGAACTGCTTGTTCCAGCGTGAGGGAACCACAGGAGAGACGTCGCAAATTTTTAAGGTGAGCCCCGCAACCGAGGAATTTCCCCATATCTGCCGCCAACGTCCGGATGTAAGTTCCCTTGGAACAGGTAACTTCTATCCCCATCTCTGCCGGGCCCGGTTGCCAAAGCCGAAGCCGCTCGATCCTGATCTCCCGCGGGGAACGGGGCACGGTTCGCCCCTCGCGGGCAAGCCGGTAGAGACGCACGCCTCCCCTTTTAAGGGCTGAATACATGGGAGGGGTTTGTGCCAGAGTTCCGGTGAAGGCTTCTTGGAGCCTCTCGATCTCATTTTCACCCAGGCAAGGAACCTCATGTTCTTCTATAACCCTACCCGTTGAATCCTGAGTATCCGTCTCCACCCCCAAGGCAATCACACCGCTATAGCTTTTTTGCGCAGTCAGAAAGATATCGGCGATTTTTGTCCCGTCATTGATCCCCAGAGGGAGAAGACCGGAGGCAAAGGGATCGAGGGTGCCCAGGTGGCCCACCTTCTTTGCCCCGAGAATCCCTTTCACCTTCTGCACCACCTGCGCAGAAGAGGGGCCCTCGGGTTTGTCGATTAAAAGGATACCGCTTTGCATAATTTAGCTCGCTTCGTTGGCCCGCTTCACGGCCTACTCGGGGAAGAGAGCCTTCAGGCCTTTTTTCAACTCTCTTTTTTAACCTGTCTTAAAAGCTCCTCGATGCGCTGGGCATGATCTTGGGTTTCATCGTAAACGAACTCGATTGTCGGGACAAATCGAAGTTTCAGCTCTTTGGCGATCTTGGCGCGGATAAAACCCGTGGCGCTCTTTAAGCCCGACAAAACCTCTGCCTTCTTTTCCCTATCTCCCAAAAGGCCGAAAAAGATCCGTGCATGGCGCAGATCTTTGCTCACCTCGGCCCCGGTGAGAGTGACCGGTCCAATGCGAGGATCGCTGACCTCCTTGGCCAGCAATTGGGAGATCAATTCCAGAAGGAGGTCACCCACTCG
>MGRY01000236.1:3160-5884 GCA_001799045.1 Deltaproteobacteria bacterium RIFCSPLOWO2_02_56_12
ACCCACTCGATCGGAACGCTTATAATCCATAAAGCTTGAGCCTTCAGCTATCAGCCATCAGTTAAAATTTTGAGTTCTTAATTTTGAATTTTGAGTTAATCGGAAAGTCTTCGCAACTAATAATTCAAAACTCAAAACTAAAAATTTTTAAGACGGCAAATAGTTGTCTAGCAGTAGAAAGACTCTATTTCGGATTCCCCTACTTGGGCAAGGCCCAAGTCCTCGACAAAATCGACGACTTTCTGAAGCGTCGCCTCGACAACCTGCCGGCTGCTGCCAACGACGCAAAAACCCAAGACCGCGCTTTGCCAGAGATCCTGATCCCCGCATTCCGTAACGGAGATATTAAACTGGTGGGATACCCGCGCTTGGATTCTCCTGAGGACTCCCCTCTTTCCTTTCAGGGAGTGGTTTTCCGGGAGAATAAGGCTAATTTTCAGAACCCCCACGATCATGGGGGAAGAGACCGATTGAGGATGCTTTCTTGCTATCGCTTGTCTCCCACCGAGGCCCGGGATGCCTCGCGTCCGCCGGGCGTTGGACTCATGCGCCGGATCACCGGCGCTCGTTCATAAGCCTCGATCACATCCCCCTTCTTGATATCTTGGAAACCCTCGATACCCAGACCGCATTCGTATCCTGCCGAAACCTCGCGCACGTCCTCTTTAAAACGCTTGATACTCGCCAGCTTGCCCTCGTGGACCACCACCTGATCTCTTAACAACCGGATCAGGCTGGAACGCTGGATTTTTCCGTCGGTAACAGAGCAGCCCGCTACAGTTCCCACGCCCTGGATATTGAACACCTCGCGCACCTCGACACGCCCATGGATTTGTTCCTTGTAGGTCGGTTCCAGCAGGCCTTCCATGGCGGCTCCAAGATCCGCGATGACCTCATAGATCACGGTGTAGAGGCGAACGTCCACCCCTTCCTGCGCCGCCAGATTCGCCCCTTTGACTTCCGGCCGGACATTGAAGCCGATCACAATCGCATTGGAAGCGGCGGCCAGAAGGACATCGCTCTCGGTAATGCCTCCCACGGAACCATGGATCACTCTGAGCTTCACTTCATCATTCGAAAGGCGGTTCATCGCCTCTGTCAGCGCCTCTACCGAGCCATGCACATCCGCTTTGAGCACCACACGGAGCTCTTTGACGTCCCCTGCCTTGATCTGATCGTAGAGATCTTCCAGAGAAATCTTGCTGGTTTTGACCAGCTCCGATTCCCTCTGTTTGCCATGCCGGTACTCGGCGACTTGCCGGGCCTTAGCCTCATCGGTCAGAGCCACAAAGGAATCCCCCGCCTGGGGAACCCCCTGAAGTCCCAGGATTTCCACCGGCGAAGAGGGTGGGGCCACCTCGATCTTTTGACCCTTATCGTCGATCATCGCCCGAACCCTGCCGTGAAAAACGCCGCAGACAAACGAGTCCCCGACGCGCAGCGTTCCCTCCTGAACCAGAACTGTCGCCACCGGCCCCCTACCCCGATCCAGCTTGGCTTCGATAATTGTCCCCCGCGCCAGCTTATCGGGGTTAGCCTTGAGCTCAAGAATGTCTGCCTGGAGCAGAAGCATCTCCAGCAGATGAGGGATCCCCTCCTTAGTCTTCGCAGAAACAGGGACAAAAGTCGCGTCACCGCCCCACTCTTCCGACATTAGGCCATGTTCGGAGAGACCTCTTTTGACTCTCTCCATGTCGGCGTCAGGCTTGTCGATTTTATTGATAGCAACAATGATCGGGACCTCGGCAGCGCGAGCATGGTTGATCGCCTCAACGGTCTGCGGCATCACCCCGTCATCTGCGGCCACGACCAGCACCACAATATCGGTTACTTTCGCTCCTCTCGCTCGCATCGCTGTGAATGCCTCGTGTCCGGGGGTATCGAGAAAGGTCACTCCCCTGCCGTCCACCTGAACGTGGTAAGCGCCGATATGTTGGGTAATGCCGCCGGCCTCCTGGGCGGTAACGTTGGTGCTCCTGATAGCATCGAGAAGCGAAGTCTTGCCGTGGTCTACGTGTCCCATGATCGTCACCACAGGCGGCCTGGGCTGGAGAGAGGTTTCGGACTCTTCGACCTGGTGCTCGACTTCTAAGGCGCTTTCGACGTCGAAGGCTACGTTTTCCACCTGGTGGTCAAACTCCGAAGCGACAAGGGTGGCGGTGTCAACATCGAGGACCTGGTTGATCGTCGCCATCATTCCCAATCCCATGAGCTTCTTGATCACCTCTCCTGCCTTGACGCCCATGATCCTGGCGAGGTCGCCGACGCTGATCACCTCCGACATCTTGATAACCCGCTTGCTGGCTTTGGGGACCGTAATCTCGGTCTTCTTCTGTTCTTTTCCGGGAAGCGCCCGCTTCTTTTTGGGAAACCGTCCGGAGCGAAGTTCGCGTTCTCTCGACTCCAGCATATCCTGTTTTTTGACGATCCGCTTTTTGTGCCTGACGGCCTTCGACGGCTTCCCCGCCTCCTCAACCGGAACGACTACTTCTTTCCCTGGGGCCGGGACCACCTTGGCAGCCTTCTCTTTATCGATGAGTGGACGACCAGGCTGAACCGCCACTGGACGTAGAGGCACCAAAGGTGGGGGGGTTGGAACTCTCGTTGTCCGCTTCAAATCGATACGACCGAGAACTCGCGCGCCTCTGGGGGCCTCTTCCGGTACTGGGACAGCTTTTTCTACCGCCGGTGCTACTCTCTCTTCGGGCACCACTGACGGCGGGA
>MGRY01000237.1 GCA_001799045.1 Deltaproteobacteria bacterium RIFCSPLOWO2_02_56_12
CTCTCCGCTCTTGCCAGGCAGTCCTTAAGCATCGCCTCAATCCGCGGATCATCGCGAGAAGAAAACAGATCGCTCAGATCCCAACGGATGCCTTCAGCGCTATTGGTAGCCATAAAAACTCTTTAGCTTCCTTCCCTAATAATCATTTCTTTTGTAACCGGGCAAGTACCCCCATTTGACAGGCTCACCAAATGGACGATATAGCACGACGTAGAAAAATCATAGAAAGGGGAAACAACGTGTCGGAGATAGATGAACTTAAAAAAAAATTGGCGATGGCGTGCCGGATGCTTTTTGTCGCCGAGTTGGTTGATTACAGCGGACATATCAGCGTGAGGATACCCGGGGCGGACCGGTTTTTGATCCACGGTCATCCTGTGAGCCGCGCCGAAGTTACACCCGATGATATCGTCACCGTAGACCGGGACGGCAAACGGGTGGAGGGAAAGTGGAATCCCCCTTCTGAACTGCCCATGCACATCCGCACCTACCGCGCGCGGGACGACGTTCAAAGCGTTGCTCATCTCCATAACCGCATGGTGGTGGTCTTGAGCATGGCTGATCGGCCTCTTATTCCTGCTTCTAACCCGGGGGGCCTATTCGGCCCAGGTCCCATTCCCGTCTATCAAGACCCTGCCCTTATCCACACCAACGAGCAAGGCGACGCAGTTGCCCGGACCCTTGGTTCCGCCGACGCAGCGATTCTGCGCGGCCACGGTTCTATCGTCGCAGGCAATTCGATTGAGTGGACATTTGCCGCCTGCATTGACTTAGAGGAGAGCGCTACGAGGCTCTATTATGCCTCGCTGCTAGGACCGATCCGTTATTATACCGACGACGAGCTCCAGCGCGTATCGAAGGGACGCAGGCGCATGCCGGTTATCCAGAAAATCTGGGATCATTATATTGCCAAGGCCAGGCTGGCTGGATTTATGGAAGGGCTTTAGCTGCCTAAGTCATTAGATACATTGGGTTTTTTTGCCAGCCCCCTCCTTCCTGTAGTCGCGAATGTTTTCCTTGAAATATCAGGAGTTTTGTGATATTTATATCGATTCTTAGTTCTTAATCAAAGGTCCGTATATGTACGACGATTTTCTAGCAAGAATTCTGGAGCCGGATACCTTCCTACCCTCCCAATTCTACGGCAACGGGGGATTGTCCCGTCAGCTTGAGGGGGAAAAGAGACTTATGCTCGCCATCCTCAAGGATGCGGTAGAATGTCTGGAAAAGTATCGGGAGGTAAGGAGCAGCTCCAGCAGGGAACTCTATCAAAACGCCCTGGAGTGGATCGGGGATAAAGGCACAGATTGGCTCTTTTCCTTCAACAACATCTGTGACCTGTTGGGATTCGATCCAGACTACCTGAGAGACTTTCTATTGAAGCGGGAGCTCAAGACCGCAAGGCCGGCTAAAGGTAAGGTCTACTCTTTCCCCCTTGGCAGCCGAGAATAAGGCTATCTTTTTCTCGCCCTTATAACATCAAGCTCCTCTTTGATGATTTCCCCTCGAGGCGTGGTTGTTCCGGCGTACTTTAGCGCCCGCTCCAGAGCGGCAATCGCCATCTCGTCTTCATCCGACAACAGATGGGAACGACCTAGGTAGTAATAGGCATCTCCCAGGCGGTTCATCTTTCCATATACCTCTCCCAAGCGGCGCACCGGTACGGCCCACGCAGGCGAGAGTTTGGCGGCTCGCAGGTAAGCATCCACAGCCTCGGGAAGCTTCAACTCCTTATCGTACAGTTCCCCCTGGAAAAGATAGTTAAGAGTCTGGTTAGGCTCTGCAGCCAGCGCGCGCTCAAAAGCCAGATGAGCCAGACGAAACTCTCCGAGCTGGGTATAACCCCGGCCCAAGTCTCGATCGATCCCCGGGCTCTTGGGGTTGGCAGCCTTTGCCCGTTCGTAATAGTCGCGAGCCTTCGCCCATCTCCCGTTGTAATAATGGGCCACTCCCAGTAGATGCATGGCCTCTGAGCTTTCCGGGTTTTGACTGAGCTGCTTTTCATATTCAGCTATCACAGCATCCGATTCACGCCGCTCCAATCGCAGTATGGTCTGAATCTTTTTGAGCGGGTCGGGAAGCTCCGATTTCGGCCGTTTCAGATCAAGAGATCGAATCACCCCCTCTACATTGGCGATACGCTCTTGACTCACCGGGTGAGTCATCAGGTAGGGAGGGACTTCTATCGGGTTTAATACTCTCTCCTGATCGATAATCTTCAGAAAAACCAGAGCCGCCTTCGGTTCATAGCCCGCCTCAGCCATATATTTGACCCCCAGCGTGTCCGCCTCCTGTTCGAGCTGGCGGCTATAAGAGAGCTGGCGCGTTAAAGCCAAGGCTTGGCCCAAAGCCAAGGCCGCTTGTGCCTGGCTGCTACCCCCGAGAAAAAGTCCAAGGAGCGCTAACAGGCTTGAAGGATCAGGGCCGGACATGCGGGACATATGATGTCCTTTCACGTGGATAATCTCGTGGCCCAAGACACCTGCGAGCTCGTCCGTACTTCTGATCCGCTCCAGGAGGCCTGTATGCACGTAAATGGATCCACCCGGGACCGCAAAAGCGTTCAGTTGGGAATTCTCCACCACAAAAAAAAGGTATTCGAAGGGCCGCGGCCCCATAACGGAAAGGAGCCTCTGACCTAACTGGTTGACGTAGCGCTCAACCTCAATGTTCTGAACCAGCTTGAGGCTCTTCTTCGCCTCCCGGCGGAATTCCCGACTAATTCTTACCTCTGGGTCCTCGCCGATTGGCTGAAGGGACGGGGTTTTGGGAGGTTGATAGGAGCCGCACCCGGCCAGGAAATAGACACTTAAAAGAAATCCAAACAGTCTTCGAGACATCGGGCTGATTATAGACGGAGTTCCCTGAGGGGGCAATAGTGGATAAAGCAGTTGACCCGGGATCACTGAGGCAATATCCTATGTCCTATCAAAGATTGGGAGGAGAAATAGATGGCATCCCTTTTTCAGGTCCCATTAGAACGGCTTACATGGCGTTGTGATCAATCCGTTTTGCCCTTTGCCTGTACCAAGGACATGACGCCATTGGAGGACTTCGTCGGGCAGGAGAGGGCCATGCGCGCCATCGAATTTGGTCTGGGAGTCAATAAACCGGGCTTCAATATCTTTGTCACCGGCCTGACCGGAACCGGAAAGACCACGATTATCAAGGCCTTCCTGAAAAAGGTTACAGCCGAAAAGACCCCACCTGAGGAAGACTCTCCGTTTCCAGAGGACTGGTGTTATGTCTACAATTTCAGCGATCCTGATCGACCTCAAGCCCTAAATATCCGCCGTGGCTGGGGCAAGATCCTAAAAAAAGACATGGAAGTCTTAGTCCAGACCCTACAGCGCGAGGCCAAGAAGACCTTTGAGAGCGAGGAGTTTGCCCGGCAGCGCCAGGTCAATACCGAAAGGACCCAAAAACAGCAGCAGGAGCTGATGGAGTCCTTAGTGGAAGAGGCGAGGAAAGATGGCTTCGCCTTGAGATTTTCACATTCCGGTATGGCCCTGATCCCTTTGAAAAATGGGAAACCGATGCAGGAGGAGGAGTATCTGGCCCTTTCTCCGGAAGAGAAGAAAGAGTTGGAAGAGAAGCGCAGCGAAATTGAAAAGAAAGTAGAGGAAGCCCTTCGAGAAGGAAAAAGATTAGAGCAGCAAATCACCGCTCAGCTTGAGACGTTGGAACAGCAGGCGGGGGAATATTTGGTGCGTATCCCCTTATCCGAGCTCAAGGAAAAATATCAAGGTTACCCCAAGGTGATCAGTTACCTCGATGCGGTGCGAGACCACATCATGAAAAATCTTAACCGCTTCAAGGGCGGCAATGGGGCCCAGGCGCTCGGCCCGCTCTCCCTGTTGCAACCGAGCGAGCCCCCTACGGACCCCTTCCTCCCCTACCGGGTCAATGTCTTCGTAGACAACAGCGATACCCAGGGCCCGCCGATTGTGATCGAGACCAACCCAACTTATCACAACCTCTTTGGCGTGGTGGAAAAGAAACCAGTTATGGGCGGTTATGTCACCGATTTCACTATGATCAAGGCCGGCTCAATGATTCGCGCCAACGGCGGTTACCTGGTCCTTTACGACCGCGACGTGCTGGCCAATCCCGGGGTGTGGGAAGCGCTGAAAAGGATGATCAAGAACCGCGAACTGCGCATCGAAGAGCCGGCCACCTTTTTTGGCTGGCTACCTCCGCAGGGATTAAGACCCGACCCGATTCCTACCGATACCAAGGTGATCATGATCGGAGAGCCGTTCCTCTATCACTATCTCTCGACCATGGACCCTGATTTCCGTGAGACCTTCAAGGTCAAGGCGGACTTCGACTTTGAGATCGACCGGACCAAAGACAATGTTGTGGCCTATGCCTGCTTCATCAGCGCCTGTTGTCAGCGCGAAGGACTCCGCCACTTTGATCCCAGCGGCGTTGCCGGGGTCATCGAATATGGGGCGAGATTGGTGGAGGACCAAAAAAAACTCTCCACCCGCTTTAGCGATATTGTCGATGTGCTGATCGAGTCCAACTACTGGGCAGAAAAGGCGGGAAGCGACTTGGTTACGGGCGGGCACGTGGAGAAGGCGCTGGAGGAAAAAGCCTTTCGCTTAAATCTCGTAGAGAAGAAAATTCAAGAGATGGTCGCCCAAGGAACCCTGCTGGTGGATCTCAGTGGAAGCGTCGTGGGACAGGTCAACGGCTTGGCCATTTATCAGATGGGGGATTTCAGCTTCGGCAAACCTTCCCGGATCACGGCCAAGACTTTCTTGGGGCGCAGCGGGATCATCAACATTGAAAGAGAAGCCAAGTTGAGCGGAAAGACTCACGACAAGGGAGTCCTCATACTGAGCGGCTACCTGGGAGCCAAATACGCCCAGGATCGCCCCCTCTCCCTCTCTGCCAGCCTCTGTTTCGAACAGTCCTACGAAGGGATCGATGGGGACAGCGCCTCCTCGACAGAGCTCTATGCCATTCTCTCCGGCCTTTCCGGCATCCCTATTCACCAGGGTACTGCCGTAACCGGCTCGGTGAATCAAAATGGGGATATCCAGGCGATCGGCGGAATCAATCGGAAGATCGAGGGATTTTTCGACGTTTGCCGGCTCAAAGAATTGACCGGAGAGCAGGGCGTTCTCATTCCCCGCTCCAACGTCAGAAACCTGATGCTGCGCCGCGATGTCGTCGAAGCCGTGGAGCAAGGGAAATTTCGCATCTATGCGGTGGGTAGCATTGACGAGGGGATCGAGGTTCTGACCGGCGTCCCGGCCGGACAGAGGGACAGCGAAGGTCATTACCCTGCCTCGTCGGTCAACGGCCTGGTGGAGAAACAACTGAAGGAATACTCCGAGAGGTTAAAGCGCGTTGCGGCGCCGGCAGCGCAGAAAGGAGCGGAAGAGGAGTGAACAAGGATCAGGGATTGGGAGGAAAAATCGTCCTGGTTACAGGAGGCAGCCGCGGTATCGGTCGCGCCATCGCCCTCGCCTTCGCCGCTCAAGGGAGCCACGTGGTGGTCACCGGTCGCACCCAAGCAACCCTCGATGCAGTAGCGGAAGAAATCCATCGCCTGGGAGGCAAAGCCCTTCCCCTCGCTTGTGATGTAACCGATAAGCGGGACGTAGAAGCCCTTAAAGGCAAGGTTACAAATCTGCCTGGCGCAGTCCAGATCTTGATCAACAATGCGGGAGTAGCGCCTGCGGCGGGCTTTTTGGAGATGCCGGATAGTCTCTGGGAGGAGGTGTTGAGAGTCAATCTCACCGGCACATACAATTGCTGCAAGGTATTTCTTCCTGAGATGATCGCCGCGAAGTGGGGGCGGATCATCAATATCGCCTCCATCGTCGCCAAGGTAGCCTACTCCCACACCTCCGCTTACACGACTTCCAAACACGCGGTGTTAGGGCTCACCAGGGCGCTGGCCATAGAGATGGCAAGAGCGGGCGTGACGGTCAACGCTATCTGCCCCGGCTATGTCGAGACGGAAATGACACTCAACAACGCCAGGCTGCTGGCCGAGAAAAGAGGCAAGAAGCTGGAGGAGGCGCTCGGGCTCTTTAAAGGCAGTTCACCGCAGAACCGGTTGATTGCCCCCGAAGAGGTGGCCGAGCTGGCCGTCATGCTGGCCGCTAAATCCGCGGCGGGAATCACCGGGCAAGCGATCAACATCGACGGCGGCGCAGTGATGGTATGAGTTTTCTATTTTGGATTTAATCTAAAATCAAAAATTTAAAATCGAATGTGGAGGAGAGTTTCATGGCTTACAACAGTATGATAGCTCTGAATCAGTGGAGCCAAAATGGATTTCTTTTTTAACCAAGAACATTTACTCTTGCGCAGTCGGGTCCGTTCCTGGGTGGAGAAAAACCTAATCCCGGGAATCAGAGAAGAGGCAGATATCGACAAGCAAGCCAGACAGCTCGTAAGCCACCTCGGCCAGGAGGGCTTTACCGCTTATGTGGCTGCCAAAAAATTCGGCGGAGCAAGAGAGAACGTTCAGGCGCGCGACCTCTGTATCCTGCGGGAGGAGTTAGCCCGGGGCTCAGCTCTGGCAGACACGATGTTTGCCATGCAGGCGCTGGGGAGCTACCCGATCACGATTGCGGGAAGCGAGGAGCAAAAACAGCGTTATCTTCCTCCCATAGCCAGGGGGGAAGCCATCGCCGCCTTCGCGCTCACGGAACCTCAGGCGGGCTCCGACCTCTCCTCAATGGAGACACGGGCAGTCAGTCGAGGCGGAGAATATCGTCTCACGGGAGTCAAGTGTTTCATTTCCAATGCGGGGCTGGCTCAGACCTATACGGTCTTCGCCCTGACTGATCCTGAAAAGAAAACCAAGGGCATCAGTGCTTTCGTGGTAGAGGCAAATACCCCCGGATTTGTTCTTAAAGAAAGGACTCCCCTGCTCTCCCCTCATCCCATCGGTGTCATCGCCTTTGAGGATTGCCGTGTGCCACGAACACAACTCCTCGGCCAGGAGGGGGAGGGACTCAAAATCGCCCTGACTACTCTCGACACCCTCAGATGCACTGTTGGCGCGGCGGCAGTAGGGTTGGCACAGAGAGCCTTGGAAGAGGCGGTTCAGTACAGTCGAAAGCGACGCCAATTTGGACAAGCGTTGGCGGAGTTCCAGGCGACCCAGTTTAAGCTCGCTGATATGGCCACGGAGCTAGAGGCATCTCGACTTCTGGTCTACCAGGCCGCCTGGACCAGAGATCACAACCAAAGCGATCTCAAGCAAAAGTCCTCCATGGCCAAGCTCTATGCCACCGAGGCGGCGCAACGCATCGTGGATCAGGCGCTGCAGATCCACGGCGGAACGGGTGTGGTGGTGGGAACTCCGGTGGAACGGCTTTACCGCGATGTTCGGGCTTTGCGAATCTACGAAGGAACTTCAGAGATCCAAAGGCTGGTAATCGCAAGAAATCTGTTAAAAAATAGCCAGCCGGGTTGAGCGAGAAAGATTTTGACTAATGCCATTTATGTCATTGTTGCCAACTACTTAAGTTAAAGGAGGAATCATGGATTTTGATTTATCAGACGAGCTCGTTGCGGCTCAGGAGCTAGCCCGAGATTTTGCCGAAAAGGAGATTGGTCCTACCGCTGCCAAGGATGACAAGGAGCATACCTTTCGCAGAGACCTGGTATCGAAAATGGGCGAACTGGGTTTTTACGGCTGCGTTATCCCGGAGAGTTATGGAGGGAACGGCCTGGGATTTCTCGCCCTGGCGCTCATCACGGAGGAAATCGCCCGGGTTCACAGCGCCATGCGAGTCTTCATGAACATGCAGGTGGGCCCGGCCCTCACCCTACTCCGTTTTGGCAGCGAAGAGCTGAAAAAGAGATGGATCCCGCCCCTGATCCGGGGAGAGAGCGTAGGCTGTTTCGCAATTACCGAGCCCGACGCGGGGTCGGACGTGGCTGCGATGAGGACGACGGCCGTCCGAGACGGTGACAGCTACGCTTTGAACGGCAGCAAGATCTGGATCTCCAATGCCCCGGTCGCGGATAGCGCACTGATTTATGCCGTCACCGACCGATCCCAGAAACATAGGGGAATTTCCGCCTTTTACGCGGATCTCCATCAGCCGGGAGTGAGCCGCCGAGCTCTCGATGCGCTCGGTGTCCACGCCTCTCCGCTAGGCGAATTGACCTTTGAAAACTTCCGGGTTCCGGCAGGAAACCGGATCGGAAATGAAGGGGAAGGGTTCAAGATCTGCATGTGGCAGCTCAATCA
Source organism: Deltaproteobacteria bacterium RIFCSPLOWO2_02_56_12 (assembly GCA_001799045.1). GTDB lineage: Bacteria > Desulfobacterota > Binatia > UBA9968 > UBA9968 > UBA9968. The sequence goes on from MGRY01000237.1 coordinate 8,231, forward strand.
GACGCGGCTCTCCTGTGCCGCCGGCGCGCTGGGAGTGGCGCGGGCGGCCAAAGAAGCGGCGGTAAGCTACGCCAACCAGAGGGAACAGTTCGGCCAGAAGATCGGCCAATTCCAAATGATCCAGGACGTCATCGCCCAGATGGTCGTGCACGAGGAGGCAGCTCGCCTCCTGGTCTACCGCGCCGCGTGGCTGGCGGATCGCGGGCAGCCCAACAATCTGGAAGTTTCCATAGCCAAGTATACCGCTGCCGAGGCGGCCGCCTATGCGGCGGACGGAGCGCTCAAAATCCTGGGGGCGTACGGCTACTCAACGGAGTTTCCGGTGGAGCGCTACCTGCGCGACTCCAAGTCTTATCAGATCGTCGAGGGCTCCTCGAATATTCAGAAAATCATCATCGCCCAGGACGCCCTGGGATACAGGAAGGCGAATCGATAGAGCAAAAACTACGTCAGAAAAGATTGTCTACATTGTCGTTCCGCAGCACTCACCCAAAGAAATTCGCGGAGAATTACGCTATAATAGACAATTATGGAAACGGCCTCCCCACGTAGGAGTCTCATCACCCGCGTTATCCGGAACGGAGATCCTCGAACCCAAGAATCGCATTGGGACAAGGCCACGCCGGAGCAGCGAATCGAGGCGGTATGGGAACTGACGCTTCTCTGCCTTGCTTGGCAATCAAAGCAAGCCGATGAACCGCGACTTCAGAGATCTATTAGCCGAATTCAACGCCCGCAACGTTGAGTTCCTTGTGAAAAACAAGCGAGCTGCGGGACGAACCCAGGATTTGGCCGACGTTGAAAGGTTACTGGGCAAAGGAAAAAAAAGGTAGGATTCACAGATTGTCGAGGAAATCATAAGAATGGCATGATTTTCAGCTTCGGGAGGGTATAGTGCGGAAGATAGTCTATTTTGTCGGTGCAGGGCTGCCAAAGTCACTTGAGCTTCCCCAAAGGCCGATCCCCGTTATGTATGATTTTGTCAGTGTCTTGGCTGACTATCTTTCGCATGACGTAATCCTGATCTTTCTGGCACGCCTGGAGCAGATGGACCCTTATCCGTACGAATGGAAGTCTCCACGAGCAAAAGAGCTTTCGAAAAGGCTCCTGGGAAACGCCCCGGATCGAAGTCCAGAAAATCTTGAAGGCTTCAAACGAGCTTTAAAAAATCGACCGTTTGAATCGATAGAGAGCTTGCTTGAAACAGTCCAGTCCAGGGGTGATAACGAGGGGGTAATTCGTTTCGGGTACGCGATTAACCGCCTTTTTTCTGAAATCATCGGTTGGGAAGTAAACTGGGATCCACTTGAAGCGTTTATTTCTCGACAGTTTCGGCTGCCGGAAACCTTTCACACTTTTATCAGTTTTAATTACGACCTGCTCTTGGAACGGGCGGTTGAAAAACTGACGAGCGGCGATTGGGAGGTATCGAGAGGTTACGGCTTTACAGTCAACTACGGCATAATGGACGACTTTTTAGATCTGTCTTCTGTTAAAGCTATTGACCTTCCTGCTTCCGGCACATCTCCTAGGCGCATTGAAATTCTCAAACCACATGGCTCCCTAAACTGGCTTGTTCCCTTGAAAACCCCTTACCCCACTGACTCCACCGGGATGCGATTTGAGA
>MGRY01000238.1 GCA_001799045.1 Deltaproteobacteria bacterium RIFCSPLOWO2_02_56_12
GATATCTTTTCAGGAATATTTCGTCAAGAGGCATTGGGCAGATGAGGTCAAGAAGGTTTTTTTCGCGGGGGAGAAGGAGAGCCGTCCGGCCCCGGGCGTGCTCGATGCGATCCGGAGGGCTCAGGCCGTGATCCTCTGCCCGAGCAACCCGATCACCAGCATAGCTCCTATCTTGGCTGTTCCGGGAATAAAGGAAGCTTTGAAAGAGACCGAGGCGACTGTGGTGGCAGTTAGTCCGATTATTCAGGGGTCTCCGGTGAGCGGACCGGCGCACAAGCTGATGGCTGCCATGGGTCACGAGGTTTCGGCTCTCGGTGTGGCTCAAGTTTACGCCGATTTTCTCGATAGGATCGTGATCGCGCCTGAGGACGAGAATCTCAAGGGGAGGATCGAAGAGCTGGGGATTAAGACCTCGGTATTTCCCATTCGCATGGACTCGCTTGAGGATAAGAGGCGAGTTGCGCGCGAGCTCCTGACCATCGTACGACAGCAATGAAGGTCTCCGCTCTGATTCCCGCCAAGGGCTTCACCAACGCCAAGCAGCGGCTTGCACCGCTTCTCGATGCGCGCGCGCGGGAAGTGCTGGCGGAGGCGATGCTCCGGGATGTCCTGGGTCAGGTGGTTGGCGCGCGCGGGCTGGAAAGCGTCTTTGTCGTAACGGGAGACGAAAAAGTTCATGAAATCGCCTCTTCGCTGGGGAGCGAGGTGATTCGAGAGCAAAATGAGAGGGGTGAAACCGAGGCGGTGACTTTTGCCCTGGCGGAAATGCAGCGGAGAAAAATTCACAGCGTCCTGGTCGTCCCTGGAGACATTCCTTTGGTCCGCTCGAGCGACATTGAGCTTCTGCTGGAACAAATTTCCCGGCATGATGGCGCCAGCCCTTTTGCCCTCCTCACTCCCTCGCACGATCGCATGGGAACCAACGCGCTCCTGCTCTCTCCGCCCGATGTCATCAAGCTGCGCTTTGGTTATGACAGCTTCACTTACCACCTGGGTGAGGTTGCCGCCCAGGGGCTTCCCCTGAGGGTTTTGGGGAACGAGAGAATCGCGCTCGATATTGACGAGCCGAGGGATTTGGAGAGTTTCATGTCAGCGGCAAGAGGCGGCGAAAGCTATGAAAGGCTCCTGGAGATGGGAGTGGTCGAAGCGCTGGAGAACGCCAACCGCACTGGAAAATTATGAGGCGGCTGGAAGTCATAGCCCTGGAGAATTTGGGGGAGGTGCAGAAGGGCGACTCCGTCGGTAAACTCATCTACCAGGCGTGCTGTCAGAGCCGGATCGCCCTGATGCAAGGAGATGTCCTGGTGGCGGCCCATAAGATTGTTTCCAAGGCCGAGGGTCGGATTGTCCGATTAGCCGAGGTGCAACCTTCGGCTCGCGCCCTGGAATTATCCCGTGAGCTCCATAATAAGGATGCCCGACTGGTGGAGGTTATCTTAAGCGAGAGCCGCCGGATTGTCAGGATGGGGGGAGGAACGCTCATCGTCGAGACCCGTCACGGTTTTATCTGCGCTAATGCGGGCGTGGATCTATCCAATGTGGGTCTGGGTTGTGTCGCCCTGTTGCCCCGGGAGCCGGATCGCTCGGCAAGAGAGATCAGAGACAAGGTCGGCCAGCTCAGCGGAGTAATGCCGGGGGTCATTATCAGCGATAGTTTCGGCCGTCCCTGGCGCTTGGGTACGGTCGACGTGGCGATCGGTGTTTCCGGGGTTAAGCCTTTGAAGGACGATCGGGGGAAAAACGACCGTTACGGTTATGAGCTCAAGGCCTCGGTAACAGCGGTGGCTGATGAGCTGGCGGCGGCGGCGGAGTTGGTGATGGGGAAGAGAGACGAGATTCCAGTTGTAATCATTCGCGGCTACGGCCTAGAAAGTGAGAATGGATCGGCCAAGGAGCTACTTCGTCCGGAGGCGGAAGATCTCTTTCGCAGTTCTTAAAGCGTGATGGAAAAAGATATCAACATAGCAATTGTGGGAGGAACGGGAAGCCTGGGGAGCGCCCTGGCGCTTCGTCTGGTTGCTCCCGGCGTCAGAGTCATCATAGGCTCGCGGGATCGGGAAAAGGCGCGGACGGTTGTCGAGTCGCTCAGGAAAATTTTGGGAAAAGGAAGCCTGGAAGGAGAAACCAATCAGGAGGCGGTTCAGGAAGCTGAGTTTGTGGTGATCGCGGTTCCTTACGAAGGCCATGCCACGACCGTCGCGCAGTTGAAAGGCCAGCTCACAGGCAAGACGGTTATCGATGCCGTGGTGCCGCTTAAGAAGGGAAGGCCCTTTGTTCCACCTGCCGGCTCCGCACTGATGGAGGCGCAGGAGATTTTAGGAGATGAGGCGCCTGTCATCGGGGCGCTGCATAATATCTCGGCAGTAGATTTGCAGTCGCCCGACGCCTCGCTCGGCGATGTACTGGTCTGCGGCGATAATGATGCGGCCAAACAAAAGGTTATGGAGATCATTCACAAGATCGGGGCGCGGACTTTTGACGCCGGCCCGGCCGCCAACGGCTATGTCATCGAAGGACTCACCGGGATCTTGATCTATCTCAACCGGAAATATAAATCCAAGCACGCCAGCGTGAAAGTGACCGGGATTAGTGATTGACCGGAGAAAATGCGAACGGGCTGCCTTTTCGCCTCTCGTCATCGTTTGAATTTTTCCCGGAAATGTCCTAGGAACTGACAGGAGAGGAAGAACGACAGAGAGTAGGTCTAAAGACCCGCAAGAGGAGGTGCCATGGATCACGGACCCGCAGTAAAATGGCAGGAGCCTACGGACAATAAGAAAAAGGCCGGCTACGGCAAGTTTCTTCGTCCGAAGACGCCTTACGATATCTTCATGGAAGAGCAGGGCATTCCTATCTACCGGGAAATCGGCGTGAGAAGGGTGCAGGATCTGCCCCTGAAGCCCTGGAAACGGATGGGCGGGAATGGGACTTTTATCCAGCTCCTGGGGACGGAGGGGCTATGGGGTTGCTACGTCGTCGAGGTGCCGGGCGCAGGCACGCTGAATGCCGAGCGGCATCTCTACGAGGAGCTTTACCTGGTTGTTGAGGGGCGAGGCTCCACTGAGGTCTGGACGGATGGAAATGGCAAGAAGCTTACTTTCGAATGGCAGCGTGGCTCGCTCTTTTCTATCCCGATCAACGTCCAACACCGCATCGTGAATGCGACCCGCAGCCCGGCGCTGCTGCTCGCGGGGACGACTGCGCCAAACGCCATGAACCTCTATTCCAATACGGATTTTATCTTTAACTGCTCCTATAATTTCAAAGACCGCTTCAATCCCACGGATGATTACTACAAACCCAAAGAAGAGATCGAGCCGGACCCGGTGCGGGGACTTGCCATGCGCCAGACCAACATCATCCCGGACATTATTAATTGCGAGCTGCCGTTGGACAATCGTCGCTCGCCAGGTTACCGCAGGATCGAGCCCCACATGACCGGCAACAACTTCTATCTATGGATCGGACAGCACGAGAACGGGCGTTACTCCAAAGCCCACGCCCACGGTTCCGCCGCTGTTTTGCTTTGCCTCACAGGCAAAGGCTACACCTATACCTGGCCTGCTTCCCTCGGCCAAACACCCTGGAAGGATGGCAAAGGCGATCTGGTCAAACGGCAGGACTACGAGCCCGTCGGCATGGTGAGTGCCGCGCCTATGGGCGGCAACTGGTTCCACGCCCACTTCGGCACCAGCAAGGAGCCGCTGCGCTTGACGGCATGGTTCGGACCCAACGCCCCCGGACGCGAGCGCGGGCGGCCGGGCGAGAAGGCGATCGACTACGGCGCCATCGATCTCAAAGAGGGCGGCACCGCCATTCCCTACTATGACGAAGACCCGTTCCTACGTCGGGAGTACGAGGAGACGCTGAAGAAAGAGGAAATTGTCTCCAGAATGGAAGAATCGCTTTACCGCAAGCCCTGATCTCCGGATCTTTCCGCCCAAGGCAATGCAGTCAGACGGCAGCCGGCAGCGTAGGGGCAGGTTTAAAACCTGCCCCTACTGTTTAATCTGTTTAATCGAGGAATAATGCCCGCCAGTTTTACCAACTTAAGCCGCCACATCGTCGAAGAGGACGAAATCAAGCTCACGAGCGTCGGCGTCGATATCGGTTCCTCGACCTCGCATCTCGTGTTTTCCCGCCTGGAGATGAGGCAGGAGGGGACGCGCTATGTCGTGGCGCGGCGCGAGATCCTCAACGAGTCCGAGATTTTTCTCACGCCCTACCTGGATGATTTGACGATCGACGTCCGCGCACTGGAAGAGTTCATCAACCGCCAGTACGAGCGCGCCGGCATGAAGCGCGAAGATGTTGACACCGGGGCGCTGATCCTGACGGGTGTGGCCGTGCGGCGCCGTAACTCGCGCGCGATCGCGGAACTCTTTGCCCAGGAGGCCGGCCGCTTCGTCGCGGTAAGCGCAGGCGACAGCCTGGAGAGCACGATGGCTGCTTATGGCTCGGGCGCGGTGGCCGAATCTGCGAGGTCAGGCGGGATCTGCATGAATATCGATGTCGGCGGAGGAACGAGTAAGTTTGCCATTTGCGCCAAGGGCAGAGTCCGGGAGGTAACCGCCATCGACGTCGGGGCCCGCCTGGTCGTGCTTGACGGAGCCGGCGTGGTTACGCGCATCGAGGAGGCCGGGCGCTTTTTCGCTGCGGCCGTGGGGCTGAATCCGGCGGTCGGTCACAAAATGGACACCTCCAAGTTGCCGTCCATGGCTTCCTTAATGGCGGATAAGCTCTTTGAGGTGATGAGCCTATCAGCCCTGTCTCCGGAAACACAGCGGCTCTTGCGTCTTCCGCCTTTATCTTACCGGGGTCAGATTGACGCGATTACGTTTTCGGGCGGAGTGTCAGAGTTCATTTACGGTCACAACCCGGGAAACTTCGGCGATCTGGGAGCGCTACTCGCGGCTGAGGTCAAGAAAAGAGCCCAACATCTGGCCATCCCGGTTTTGGAACCTACCGCGAGAATCCGGGCCACGGTGATCGGGGCGTCCCAGTACACGATCCAGGTGAGCGGAAGCACGATCTTTATCGAGCCGCTCGATGCGGTCCCGGTGCGCAATGTGCCGGTTGTGGTTCCGGAGCTGCCGCTCGACGGGGATGACATCGATCAGGCGGCAATCAGGAGGGCGGTAGAGATGGCTCTCTCGCGCCTCGATCTCACGGATGGAAAACGGCCTGTTGCTGTCGGCTTTCACTGGGAGGGATCGGCAACCTTTGCCCGGTTGGACGCTTTTTGTTCGGGTGTGAAGGACGGGCTCGAGAAAGTGCTCGGTAGAGGACATCCCCTGATGCTGGTCAGCGACGGCGACATCGGCGGTATCCTCGGTTTGCACTTTAAAGAGGAGATGCGGGTGGAAAACCCGGTTATTTCCATCGATGGCATCGCGCTCAGCGAATTCGATTACATCGATATCGGCGCCTTGATTCCGTCCTCGGGCGCCGTCCCGGTGGTGGTCAAGTCGCTTATCTTCCCGGTCTCGACCCAGCCGAATGGCAGTTAACCGGCAAAAATAATATCTGATTGTATGGCTTTTCAAGGAAGGGGGGCTTTCCTTTTCAGGGTGTGCGGCAACCAGGCGGGATATCTCTGGGAAATCCCGCTCCTGGTGCTTCTTATCACTGTAGTGGTATCTATAGTGGGGCCGCTGCTCCCCTCTCCCTGGGATCTCATTCCGATCGCTCTCCTGGCAGCGGCGTGGATCTTTTTTCTGATCTACAACTTCTTTTTTGCCGGCTGGATACCCGGAAGAAGGAAATAGACCCTGAAAAAACTGCTGCATCACCTCATTGACCGGATTGACAACGTTGCGGCCCTGCCGACAGATACGCCCGAGCAGCGGCTGCATAAGACGCTGCTTATCTTTCTTGGCGCTTTCGCGGTGCTCGGCGTGCCGTGGGCCGGGTGGTATTATTTCCAGCTGGGGTTGATCCGACCCGCGGTTATCTTGTTCGGGTACGCCGCTGTTTCCGCCATTGCCTTAATCCAATTTCTTATCACCAGGCGTGCCGCCCTGTTTCAAACAGTTGAGGTCGTCCTGTTACTGCTTGTGCCGTTCCTCATTCAGGGGATGGCGGGAGGGTTCGCCGGATCCGGGGCGGTGATTATCTGGTCGATTCTCTCACCGTTGTGTGCGCTGATGTTTTACGGCGCGCGATGGTCGCTGCCTTGGTTCGCGGCCTATCTGCTGCTCGTCTTTGTCTCCGGGATCCGCGATCTCCTGTTCGTTGCCGACTCCGGGCCTCAATCGATAACGACCACGGTGTTATTCTTCGTGGAGAATCTTCTCATCGTTTCCTGCATCCTCTACATGACGATGCGCTACTTTATCCGGGAGCGCGAGCGAGCCAAAGCTGCCCTGGATGAGGAACACAGCCTTCTCCTTAAAGAACAGGAAAAATCCGAGCGTCTGCTCCTTAACATTCTCCCCAAACCCATCGCAGACCGGCTGAAGGCGGAGGCTGCCACGATAGCGGATGGGTTTTCCGAGGTGACAATTCTATTTGCGGACATCGTGGACTTCACGGGACTGTCCTCACACACCAGCCCGGAAAAATTGGTGGAGCTGTTGAACAAGGTGTTTTCGATGTTCGACCAGTTGGCTGAGAAACACGGAGTGGAGAAGATCAAAACGATCGGCGACGCTTACATGGCGTGCGCGGGACTGCCTGTGCCTTGCGCCGGCCACGCGGAGGTCATCGCCGAGATGGCCCTCGATATGTGCAAGGCATTGGATGAGTTTAATCAGGAGCGGGGCCCCTCGCTCCAAATCCGCGTCGGCATGAACAGCGGTCCGGTAGTCGCGGGCGTTATCGGCACGAAGAAATTCATCTACGATCTCTGGGGCGATACTGTCAACACTGCGAGCCGCATGGAATCCCACGGGCTCGCAGGCCGCATTCAGGTAACCGCGGAGAGCTATGCCCTGCTGCGCGACAATTACACCTTCGAAGAGCGCGCACCCCTGGAAGTCAAGGGAAAAGGTGTCATGAGAACGTATCTCCTGACGGGAAGGAAGGTGGCGGCTTAAGCGCGGGGACGGGTGATAGGTTTGCGGGTAACTTTTTCGCTTTGACGCGACTGCCGTAAGACATCAAGTCATCACGAACCCCGGCGGTCTCCATGGAAAATTCCCTTGACACCTTCGCGAAGAAGCCTGACTATACGGCGGAAAAACTTCGACTCCATATAACTTCGAAGGGAGGATGAAAAAATGGCGAAGATTGGAAATCCGTTGAAGCAGGAAAGATCTATCCGAGGCGGCTCGATCGCGCGCGGATTAACGGCCTCTGTCAGCCTGATCTCCTGTTGGCTCTTTCTAGCAACAGAGGTGCCGGGCTTGGAGACGATCAACATAGCAATCCCTACCAAGAGCTTTCAGCAGGTTATTTATCCCCTCGCCCAGGATAAGGGTTACATGCGCGAGGAAGGGATCGACCTCAAAATCGTCTTTATCGAACCGACCCCCAGCATCCAGGCGTTGGTTGCCGGAAGCGTCCATTTTACCGCCGCCGGCACCAGCGCCCTGATCGCCATCACCAAGGGCGGCGCGCCTTTGAAGGTCGCCCTGGCCGTTAATGACCGGGTCCACCAGTGGCTCTTGAGCAAACCCGGGATCGCCGGCCCAAAAGATTTGAAGGGTAAGCGGATCGCTACTACCGGTGTAGCTGCCATAGCCACGTTTATGCTTAAGCAGATCCTGGCCAAGCATGGCCTCGACCCTAACAAAGATGCGATCTATATCGATACGGGGACAAACAACCAGTTGCCGGCGCTCCTGGCCGGGGTAGTGGACGCTGCTGTTCTGAGTGTCGAACAGCGTTACGTCGGTCTGGACGCGGGCATGAAGGAGATGTTCTATTTCGGCAACGAGGTGAAGAATTCCTGGGGAACGCTGGCGACCACTGACCGCTTCATCAAGGAGCAGCCGAAGCTGCTTACTGCTTTTATGAAGGCTACCCTTAAGGCGCTACGGCTGCTCCGTCAGGATCGGGAGACCACGATTGCTGCCGTAGTGAAGTTTTCTAGTGTAGAGCGTACCTTGGCAGCGCGCATATATGACGACCTGATCGGCACCTTCACCCGCAATGGGATCGTGGACGACGAAACACAGAAGAACGATCTCGCCATCATCGGTCAGGTGGTTGGGATGAAGGAAGCTATCCCAACCACGCGGGCCTACGACCTCAGCTTCGCCTCGGATGCCGACCGCCAGCTTACCCAGGCGGGCTGGCGCCCATGACGGAGAACAATACGTGCCACGCCTAAGAATCGGGATCGATATCGGTGGCACATTCACCGATCTCTGCGTCCTCGAAGAACAGACGGGCGAGGTCTTCAATTTAAAGGTCCTTAGCACACCGGCGGAGCTTACGCGGGGGGTGATGGAAGCATTGGACGGCTTCTTCGCGGACGGTCGTTCTCCTGATGATGTGACCTTTCTTTTTCACGCCACCACTGTGGCTACCAACTCTCTACTGGAACGTAAGGGAGCTAAAACATGGCTTCTCATCACGGAAGGCTTCACCGGCGTCTATGAGACGTCCGAGCTGGGCGAAGTGCGAACCGGCTCTTACGATTACCTTTCCTACCCCAAGCCGCCTATGCTTGTGGCGCAGCGGGATACCATTCAGATCCCTGAACGGATGGATTTCCGCGGTAACGTGCTCAGTCCGTTGGACGAAGCTGAGACGAGGCGACGGCTGGCGCGCTTGCGTGGCAGTGGAGTGGAATCGGTAGCAGTCTGTCTGCTTTTCTCGTTCATGAATCCGTCCCACGAGCAGCGGCTGCGCGAGTTGATTGCAGAGGTCGTGCCGGAGGCCCAGGTTTATCTGTCTTGCGAAACGTTGCCGCAAATCCGCGAGTACCCACGGCTGGCCACCACGGTTGTCAACGCCTACATCGCTCCGGTTGTCATCCGATATATTCACCGCCTTGAGCTGGCACTGGCCGCGCGCGGTCTCAGGCGCCCGCTCTACATCATGCAATCGAATGGGGGGAGCCTGACCAGCGGCGCACTGCGCAGGATCCCCGTGCAGATGATTGAATCAGGGCCGGCCGCCGGTGTTCTGGCTGCGGCTCATATTGGCCGCATGACCGGCCACCTGAAGGTCATTTCCTTTGACATGGGCGGCACCACGGCTAAAGCCGGAATCATTGAAGCGGGCGAGCCCAGGATCGTTCCCCGTTTCCAGGCCGGCGAGTGGCTTATTACGACTCCATCCCTGGACCTGGTGGAGATCGGATCGGGCGGCGGGAGCATCGCCTGGATCGACAAAAGCGGGATGCTCAAGGTGGGGCCCCAAAGTGCCGGCGCCGAGCCCGGCCCCGCGTGCTATTCCAATGGCGGACAGGCTCCTACGGTGACCGACGCGGATCTGACACTGGGCTGGCTTAATCCGGATTTCTTCCTCGGCGGCAAGTTCAAGCTTGACGCGGCGGCGGCAACGAACGCCATCGCCAAGCAAATCGCTGAACCATTAGGGCTCGAATTGATTGAGGCAGCTAACGGTATCATCAGGATCGTAAACTCGCAGATGGTGGAAGCTCTGCGCCTCGTCACGGTTTCGAGGGGGGAAGACCCGCGAGAGTATGTGCTCGTCGCGTTCGGCGGGGCGGGTCCGGTACATGCGGCTCTGTTGGCGGAGGAACTCAAAATTCCCCGCGTTTTGGTTCCAGCGTCCCCGGGGCTGGCGGCGGCCATGGGTCTTTTGGTGTCGGATCTCAAGCGCGACTATATCCAGACCCATTTCGCCGAACTGGAGAAAGTGGCGGCCGGCGAAGTCCAGAGGCGGTTCGAGGCGATGGAACAGGTCGCGCAGGAGGAGTTCGAAGCCCAGGGAATTTCGCCGGAGCAGATCCGGCACGGGCGGGCCATCGATCTTCGCTATAGCATTCAGAAATACGAGCTCCCTGTGACCGTCGCCGGGACTGTCTTGACTGAAACCGACAAGATCGGCTGGCGTCGCATGTTCGATGAGCTGCACGAAAAGCATTATGGGTCGCGCGCCGAGGACCAGAGGGTGGAACTGGTCAATTACAGATTGACTACAAAGGTGATTCTGCCCAAGCCCTTGGTGTCAGAGTCAGCCGTGCAAGGGGAGAGGCCGGATGCGGCCCTGAAAGGACATCGCAGCGCCTACTTCGACGGTTGGCATGATTGTCCGATTTACGATCGCGAGCGGCTCGTTTGCGGCAACCGGATTCACGGTTGCGCCATCATCGAGCAGATGGATTCAACCATCGTCATCCATCCTCGTCAGGCGGCCCAGGTAGATCGCTTTGGCAACATCATCATCGAATTAGCCGCGGAGAAGAAATGATGACAAAGCTCGACCCCATCGTTTTGGAGCTGATCCACTCAAAGGTCAGCAGCATCATCGAGGAGATGCGCGTAGTCCTCTTCCATAGCGGTTACTCGACCGTTCTCAGGGAGTCTGAAGACGGCAGCGCGGGCCTCTTGGATGCTCAATTACGCACTGTTGCAGTGTCGAAGAAACTGCCCCTTCACTTCGGCTCGTTTTCGGCCATCGGCGAACATCTACCGCGGTACTATCGCACCGACGAGCTGGAAGAGGGCGATATCATCCTCTTCAACCACCCCTACGCGGGCAATGTGACGCATCCGTCGGACACGGTCGTTCTCATGCCGGTATTCGCGCACGGGACTCTGGTGGCCTTCACCGGGACGTTGGCTCACAAAGCCGACTTGGGCGGTCCGCAAGCCTCAACGGCGGCGCGCGATCTATGGGAAGAGGGGTTGGTCATCCCGCCGACAAAATACTACGTGCGCGGCGCAGTGAACCGTGAGGTCGAACGGCTCGTCGCAGCAAATAGTCGCATTCCCGTGGAAACTCTAGGAGATCTGCGCGGGCAGGTGGGGGCGTGTCGCGTGGGGGCTGAGCGTATGCAGGAGCTGTGCGGTCGTTTCGGCGTGGAAATTATCACGGCCGGATGTGCGGAGCTCATGGCCCGCGTCGCCGGGCAGCTCCGTAGCGCACTTAAGTCCATGCCTGACGGCGCCCACGAGGCGGACGGCGCGCTGGACCACGATGTTATCAGTTTTGATCGATCGCTGCGTGTTCATGTGTCAGTCACGAAAAAGGGCAGCGACATTTTGTTTGACTTCAGCGGCTCGGACCAACAAGCGCGTGGGCCGGTGAATGTGGTTCCAGGGCTCATTAAGAATACCTGCTACTTCGGTTTGATGGCTATGACGGACGCGAGCCTTCCCTTCAACCACGGTTTTGTCGATGTCGTTAAGACACGCTTCCGCGAGGGGACGATTGTCTGTCCTCGACCTGGGGCGCCGGTCTCCTACTACGTGCCGCTCGCCTATCTTACCGCGGATGTGGTTCTCAAGGCGCTGGGTCAATTCATTCCCGAGAGAGCCGTTGGATCGTCCGGCGGCGGAGGCGGCGTGCGCATTGTCGGCACGGGTTCGAAATCCGGCAAGCCCTGGGTTTTCATGGAACTTCTCGATACGGCGCTGGGTGCGAGCTCGAAACAGGATGGTGTTTCATTGATTCACGGCACGCTGGGCGTCGGACAATTCCGCCCGGGGCCAATCGAAATTCATGAAACCGAATTTCCCATGCGCATCGTCCGATTCGATGTCCGCGCCGATTCGGGCGGGCCGGGAAAATTTCGCGGCGGGTTGGGTTGCACGAGAGAGTATCAGCTATTGGAGGATGCCGCGGTGCGCGTGCGCGGCAAAGGGGAAATGAGGAGCAAGGTTCCGCCGTGGGGAGTTTTTGGCGGCAAGCCCGCGCGCACGGGTAGCATTGCCGTGAACGGAGTGGAGGTCCCGGAGACGGCCCGTGAAGCCGTGGTGAAGCCCGGCGATATCGTGCGGGTGAACATGAACGCGGGAGGCGGCTACGGCGACCCCTTGGATCGTGACCCGGAACTTGTCCTCGGCGATGTCCTGGACGGCTACGTCACGCTCCATGGCGCGCGCGATGATTACGGCGTTGTCATCGACTCCAACAGCCTCACTATCGACACCAAGGCCACCCGGAGCCTGCGTGAGCAGAGACGGGCACAATCTCTCTAACTTATCCAAGCGCCGCCCGCGCTCCTTCTGCCAGGTCTCTTCGCTTGGGGGGCTCGCTTTACTTTTTCAACAATTCCTCCGGCCTTTTCTGTGGAGGTTTGAAGCGCTCCTTAAGGGCTATCAATCCGAAAAATGAGAATAACCGGCGATTTCCTTCTTACGTTTGCGAAGGTATAGGGCTGCTTTAGATCCGCCTCATGTCAGCTTATACCTTAGGAAACCGCGTGATCGATGGGAACGTCTTGCTGGCATACGTTTTGCGTCTTGCAACCCATGATGAAATTTCGGCCACTTTAATGATTAACCGAGGATAAAAGGAGAACATTCAATGAAACTACAAATTCCTTATCATGACTTAAGGAGCTGGCTTGATCTGGCCGGTGAGATCGGTGAGGTCCGCGGTGTGGAGGGCGCCAGCTGGCAGGAGGAGATCGGTATGGCCGCGGAATTATTGAACCATAGCGATCCAGCGCCTGCCGTCCTCTTTGACAAAATCCCCGGATACCCACAGGGGCACCGGCTACTGGTGAATTTTTTCGGTGGGCGACGTAAAAGCATGACTCTGGGTTTACCCTCCGAACTGAACAATTTCCAGCTATCGGAAGCGTTTACCGAGGCTTTTCAGGCGATAACGCCCATTCCTTATGAGTTCGTTGATGACGGACCAATCTTGGAAAACATCCAGATGGGCGATGATGTCAACGTCCTGTCTTTCCCCACACCCCTATGGCACGAGCTTGATGGCGGGCGTTACATTGGAACCGGCAGCTTTAACGTTACGCAGGATCCGGATGAAGGCTGGGTGAATTTGGGTACCTATCGCGTCATGGTCCATGATGAAAAAAGCGTCGGATTTTATATTTCTCCGGGTAAACACGGCCGGATTCATCGCGACAAGTACATGGCTCGCCAAGAACCAATGCCGGCAGCCATTGTCGTGGGAGGTGATCCGCTTTTATTCCTGATGACCTGCACTGAGGTTCCCTACGGTATCTCCGAATATGACATTGCCGGCGGGCTACGGGGCAAGCCCTACCAGGTCATCAAAGGAAAAGTGACAGGTCTGCCAATACCCGCCAATGCCGAGATTGTTCTGGAAGGGTATATAGACCCGAAAAAGAGAAAACCTGAAGGTCCCTTTGGCGAATGGACCGGGTACTATGGCAGCGGTCTTCGCGACGAACCGTATATGGATGTCAAGGCTATTTACTACCGGAACAAGCCCATTATAATGGGATGCCCGCCGCAGCGGCCACCGGATGAAATTTCCCGCTACCGATCGATACTACGCTCTGGCTTGCTCAAGCAGACCCTTGAGAAGGCCGGGCTTTCCGGTATTAAGGCTGCCTGGGCCAGTGAGGTTGGCAATACGCGGATGCTGTTATGTATTGCTATCGAGCAACGGTACGCGGGGCATGCCACACAGGTCGGGCATGTGGCTTCCCAGTGCCATATCGGCGCT
>MGRY01000239.1:0-373 GCA_001799045.1 Deltaproteobacteria bacterium RIFCSPLOWO2_02_56_12
GGCCTGGTAGGCCTCCTCGATGATCGCACTGTCGTTAGTCGCCAGGAAGCGCGCCAGGGCCCGCCTGGCTACCTCCGGTTCCTCGTGAGTGATCTTTATAGCCGCGACGTAAGCTTTCAGGAAGGTCTTAATAAGTTCCGGGTTCTGCCGCACCAGGGCGCGGCGTGTGACAATGCCGTTATGGACGTAAGGGAGCTTTAGAGATCCGATGTTGATGAGTTCCTTGTAGCCAAGGCGCCGGGCCACCAGGGTCGTCGGAGAGGAAAGAACCCCCGCCGGGATAACGCCCTTGTCGAGCGCCGCCAGAACCTCACGAACCCCTCCAAGGTAGAGAAACTTTACCTCTTGCCCCGCCTTCATCCCGTGCTGTCTG
>MGRY01000239.1:407-4812 GCA_001799045.1 Deltaproteobacteria bacterium RIFCSPLOWO2_02_56_12
CCTTGGTCATTACCCCAAGGACCTTCCCCTTAAGGTCAGAGATATCCTTGATCTCCGGCCTTGCATAAACAGAGAATCCGTAGGTTGGCACGCCAATGGCAATATAGACGAGCTCCGCTCCGCTTAGGATTCCGTTCACAACCGCACCCCCTGTCATGGCCATATCAATATCACCGGAAACGACCGTTTGAGTGAGACGGGCCCCTCCTGAGATGTAGATCACCTGGACGTTCACACCATAGCGCTGATCCACCCTTGCTTCGGGAATTATCCAGAGCGGAATCTGAGCGCCGCTCGGCTGCGGATATCCCACCTTGACAGTCAGTGGAGCAGCGCTAACGGGCTTTAGCGCCCCGACGAGAAGCGCAGCAAGCCAAGGCGCAAGGACAAGGATTCCAAATTTCAACACGACAACCATCGACCATCTTTTCATGTTCCCACTCCTTTCATTTACCTTCGCCTGTGACGCCGAAGATATCATTAAAATCTTTGACGTACCGGGCATAATTCTTGACCACCCCATCCCAGTTCATCTCGAACAGCTTGACCTTGGTCGCCCGGGGAACCGGCTGCTCGACATCTCCTCGCGTCGGATTGCGGTTCAATTCTCGAACAACCGTTTGTCCCTCGCGCGAAAGGATAAAGTCGATGAAAAGCCTTGCGCTATTGGGATGGGGAGCGTTCTTGGCGAGGCCGAGCGAGACCGGGGCATTGGGCGCGACGGGTTCTATCGCCGCCCATTCGACAGGCGCGCCTTTCATTTTTAGGGTTTCCGCTATGTTGACTCGGAGCGTCGGGGTCAGCGCGACCTCCCCCGCAGCCAACAGTTGAGAGATCAAGGTGTGACCGCTGCGCATCTGGAGCTGCTGCTTCGCCAGGCGCCGAGAAAAGTCCATTGCTTTCTCTTCTCCCATGATTTGCTGCAACGAGGCAAACCAGGGAATCTCCTCATTTTCCAGCGCCATCCGGCCTTTCCACCTGGGATCCAAGAGATCTTCCCATCTCTTGGGCATTTCACGGGGCTGCGTGAGCCTGGTGTTGACGCCGATAACCTCCAGATTGAAATAGACCCCGGCCCAATATCCCGCCTCGTCCTTGAAAGGCTTTAGCACTCCCTCCCTCTCCGGTGAAAGGTAGGGAACCACCTGCCCCGCATCCCTCAGGAGCCACAACTGTAAGCCGCTAATAATATAGGCGTCAGCAAAATAACGGCCTGCTCTAGCCTCCGTGAAGATCTTCTGCAGGAGCCGTTCCCCGCTTGAACGAAAGGATTCCACCTCTAAGAAGGGATACTTTTTGTGAAAACCATCAATAAGCTTTTGCATGTCAGGGACGGTCGTAGTGTTATAGACCACAACTTTCTTTTCGTCTCGGGCCTTCGCCAGCCTGGCATCCTGGCCCCAGGCTGGAAATGGAAGCTGAGACAGGAACAGAACCCATCCCCATAGAAAGATGATTCGCCTCATCTAAGTTTCTCCTTTCCTACTCCTACCTCTTGGGCATTCTCACTTCCACCCCGTTGCCAGCGCACTCGCGTTCATAGCGAGAGCGGATCTCGGGGTCTTCATCTTCAAATTCGATCTGGTTCCCCCCATGTTTCAGGCTCACGTCATTCATGAACTTCCCCTTTGTCCGGAACTTTCGGCTGCGCGGCTTGAAGGCCATGTACCGGGCCGGTGTGGAACCGGTATTGAAGTGCTGGTGGAACCAGCGCTCCGGAGGGACAAAGAGGCTTCCCACCTCCCAATCGATCTTTGCCGGCTTCTCCCCTTCCGGCCATTCCAACGAGTAGCCCTGCCCGCCCAGAATCAATACGTGCGCCCCGGGCTCATGACGGTGGGCTTTTTTATAAGTCCCTACAGGGAACTCCGAGATATGAACCGCCATGCTATTGCAGCCCATTTCGAACTGGATATTGCGCCCCAGACCGCGCGTCGGATCATCTCCCAGTTTATCAAAGGCGCGCACGTCTGCGACAAAGTTGGTCTCGAGCAGTCGTTTGCCGATTATTTTTCCATCCCCGCGGAAATAATCATCCTGCCCGGCGTATCTATCGGTGAAAATAAAATCGTTACGAAAAATATACTCCTCACTGTGCATCAGGTTGATCATCGTGGGGGCGAAACTGCACCCTAAGAGCAGCGCCGGCTGCGCGCCGGCGCCGTTGAAGAGCTGGTGCCGGGAATTCAACGGGATGGTAAAAAGAGAGCCTTCCTGCCATTCGAAAGTCTGCTTCTTCGTCTTCGCGCTCCAGATATCCGTAGCCCCCCGCCCCTTCAGAACAAAAAGGATCTCCTCGTACATATAGCGCTCTGCATTCAAGCTGCCCCCCGGCGGGATCTCCAGCAGATAGCAATCGATGGCGATGTAGGAGGTGTTGATCCCTGAACCATCCAGATTGATATAAGTTCCCTTTCCCCCCTTCCTTTTCCACGGAGCCAAAGGGACCTCAAGAACGTTTTCCACCCACAACCCCCCGATTACGGGAATTCCCTCCTGCTCCAAGAAGGCATCATAGCTAGTAGAACCCGTGCCCCAACCGACGATCGCTTCAGCAGCTTTAGCCATCGTTTGCCCTTTTCTCCCTTTAAACTCTTTATCCCTTAACCATCAATCCAAAGAAGGCTCCCATGGCGTTGCTGATATCCAAGACCCGGAAGCCGGTCAGCAGGGAAGGAAACGAAACTCCCATCAGCTCGGCCTCTGCGCCTTCATGAGGTTCCGGGCGAGACGCCAACGCAGAACCTCTGTTGCCCCTTCAGTAATCCTGATACTTCGCAGTTGCCGGTACCACCACTCGAGCGGCAAGTCCTTGGTGAGCCCCACGCCGCCGTGGACCTGGATCGAGCGATCCACGACGCGGCCGGCCATCTCCGCGCACGTCACCTTGACCATATAGGCGAGATTGCGTACTTCCTCGCCTCGATCATGGCGCCAGGCGCATTCGTAAACCATCAGACGGGCTGCATGCAGCTCCATCGCCGAGTCGGCCACCATAAACTGGACTGCCTGGCGGTCCGCCAGCGGCCGCCCGAAAGTAACCCGGGCATGGGCGTAGTCGATCATCATGTCCAGGGCGCGCTGAGCGATGCCGACCGGGCGCGCGCCATGTCCGCGAATGCGGCCTTCCTCGATCCATTTTTGCGCCAGGGAGAATCCCTCGCCGATCTTGCCGATAACGTTGGCCGCCGGCACCTTTACATCTTCGAATACGATCTGCCAGGGAGCATCCCCCATCATGGTCGGCCACTGGCGTTCCAGGACGACACCCGGGCTCTTCATGTCCACCATGAAACAGGTGATGCCGCCGCGTGCCCGTTTTTCCGGGTCGGTTACGGCCATTACCTGGGCATAGTCCGCGCGACCGGCGCCGGTGATAAAGCGCTTGGTCCCGTTCAGGAGGAAGTGATCGCCGTCGCGGATAGCCATAGTTCGCATGGCAGCAGGGTCGCTGCCGGCGTCCGGTTCGGTTTGCGCAAAGCAGGCCCGCATCTCGCCTCTGAGGACCGGGAACAGGAACCGTTCCTTCTGCTCCTCATTACAGTAAAACAACACCGGCCGCACTTCGGGACCGAAAACCTCGATGTGACGAAACGGGAGCGCCACAGTTCGAGAGAGCTCTTCCGAAATGACGCAGCGGGTCAAAAGATCCAGCCCGGCGCCGCCGTATTCCTGAGGGACATCGAGCATCCACAGACCGAGGGCCTTGGCCTTTTCCTGTAAAGGCTTGAGGTGCTTCTCCGGCATCCCCTCGTCTCCCTCGGGCCGGTATTCCCGTTCGAGCGGAATAAGCTCCTTGTCCACGAAGCTCCGCACGGTCCTTTTCAGCATCTTGAGTCCTTCGGGCAAATCAAAATCCATCTTTAATCCTTTGAAGCGGACCTTCGAACGTTTAATCGCTTCGCTCCGTTCAAGATGTTCAACGTTGAACGGCTTGGACGATTTGAACTGTTTAACCTTTTACTTCGCGCTTCCGTTGATACGCTCCGAACCCGGGACGGTAGCTCTTCTCATCGAGGAACTGCCTGGTTCCCTCCTCACGACCCTTCTCAGGGTCCGTAGCCCGCAGGGCAGCACCCTTGGCCGCCATGTAGTCTTCAGCCTGCGAATAGTCCATGGTCCGGCAGAGCTTGTAGACCTCTTTCGCCGCGCGCAGCGTGTTCGGGTTCTTCTCCATAAGTTTTTTTGCCAGCTTGACCGTCTCCTCTCTCAGCTGCGCGCGCGGAACGGCAAAGTTCACCAGCTTCATCTCCGCCGCTTTTTTCCCGTCGAAGCTATCGCCGGTCATAATATAGTACATCGCATCCCGATAGCAGAGGGCATCGGCCAATACGCGGCTGACCAGCCCGCCGGGAAAGATGCCCCAGTTGATCTCGCTCAGTCCGAAAACCGCATCTTCCGCGGC
>MGRY01000239.1:4840-8754 GCA_001799045.1 Deltaproteobacteria bacterium RIFCSPLOWO2_02_56_12
GTAAAAGCGCCGCCGAAGCAGTAGCCATTGACCATGGCGATGGTCGGCTTGGGAAAAGTGAATAACCGCCGCCAGCGCCACTCCTGCGAGGCCCAACCAGCCCGCCGCCGCTCGACCGGATTGTTATCCAAGGCGCGGAAAAATTCTCTCAGGTCTTGCCCCGCGCACCAGGCTTCGCCGGCCCCGGTCAAGACCATCACCCTAGTCTCGTTATCGGTTTCCAGCTCGGTAACCGCATCAAGCATGTCATAATGGAGCTGCGGATTCATCGCATTGCGCTTCTCCGGCCGATTCAGGATGACCCATGTGATTCCCTCCTCCTTCTCGACCTTTACAGTCTTATAGGTTTTTGTTGTTGCCATAATGTCCCCCTTTTTGTGTTTTGTTTCCTTTTAGTGGTCATGTCCGATAAAGTGCCTTTTACTCCTGGGCCATCTTCTTTAAGGCTTCCCGCGCGGGGATAGTGGCGGCTCGGAACACGGCAGCGTTGACCTTCTCCGCTTCTTCCCCGACATATGTGAACAATTGGAAGCGCATGATGCGGTCGGACTCGGCTTTGAATTCAGGGTCTTCAAAGGTGGTGCGGAAGGCCCTCCTCAGGATCTGGACTAACTCGGTAGGAGTCTTGGGCGGAACCGTGATGAACCTCAGCATGGTGCGTGAGCCTCCTGAAATCTTGAAGGCTTCCGCCAGCGGCCCGGAGGGGTCACTCCCCTTAATTTTTCTGAAGACCTCTCTGAAAGAAAGGAGGTCGGATCTGGGATCCCGGACAGTGTCCCCTTCGGGTCCGAGCAAACCCTCTTGATATAGAGGGACCACAACGCCTTCTCGAACCATTAAGACGCCACCGGTGTTATAGCCGGTTAAACTTTCAGAGGTGTAGTTGATCTCGCCCCGCTGGATCGCCACCCGGAGTTCGGCAACCCCCGCATATCCTGTGACGTACCGATATGAAACCCCCAGAAGTTCCAGGGCCAGCCGAAGCCCGAGATCCTTGTTGTTCTCCCGGGTAAAGCCTCCCACGACGATCGGTTTGGCAGGCTTTAAAAGATCCTCAGGAGCTTTCACCCCGGCATCCGCCCGGATGTATACGACGGAGGTCTCGGCTGCGCCGGCAATGATAGGCATATTGTTGAGATCATAGCGGACAGTAGGGCCGCCCAGGATCTGGGGCAGGTACATTCCCGAAAAGACCCCGACCGTCAACCCATCAGGTTTGGCGACCTCGTAAACGTAGTTGGCTCCAATGATACCACCAGCGCCGGGCATGTTCTGAACGACGATTACTGGGTTCCCAGCAAGATGCTTGGGCAGGTAGCGGGCGATAATCCTGCCGAAGATATCCGTAGGCCCGCCCGCACTGAAGTTCACAAGCAGCCGCACGGTCTTGCCCTTATAAACGGGTTCTTGTGCAAAGGCAGGCGCGATAACTTGAGTAAGAGCAGCCGCGATAACCGTAGCTCCAAAAAGGCCGTAAAGTCTTTTAAACCTCATATCTCCTCCTATAAAATTAAATATGTTGCCCCGTCCTAGAAGCGCCGCACCGTCTCCTTGAGCATCTGGAGTCCTTCGGGCAAATTAAAATCCATCAAATCCTCGTGTTCGTGTCCGTGGAACGTGTTCGTCTTAGTGTTCGAGCGAGATACACCATCACGGTAGTCTTCTTACTTCTCCCACTTATACGCGCCCAGGCCCGGCTGGTATCTCTTGTCTCTGAACTGTTGAATACCCGGCCGTCCACCGTGCTGCTGCGTCACGCGGTCCGAAATGAGACCGGAAATTTCGTAGGCCGCATCCGGAGGAGAGTAGAATGTGTAATACCAGGCCTCTTTGACGGCCTTCAACGCAACCGGGTCCTTTTCGAGCAGATTGTTGGCAATCTCCATCGTCTCTTTTTCCAGATCGGCGCGGGGAACCGCTTTAGTGATCAGGCCGATGCGCTCAGCTTCCTTCGCGTTGAACGCCTTGCCCGTCAGGGCATAGAAAAGCCCGTGCTTCGGCTGGAGATGTTCGGTCAGCACGATCGTGACCTCTCCGCCGGGAAAGTGGCCGAAATTGATCTCGGATAAACCGAAGGTTGCGTCTTCGGCGGCGATAGCGATGTCACAGGCGGTGACGATCGTGAAGCCGCCCCCGAAACACCAACCGTTGATCATGGCGATGACCGGTTGCGGCATCGTGCGGATCAGCTCGTTGCGCCAGAGCCTGGACAAGCGGCGTACCTCATCTCGAACGCTCTGCGGCTGGGAGTCCATCTCTAGAAAATACTGCTTCAGATCCTGACCGGCGCAAAAGCTCGGACCCGCTCCCGTCAAAATGATAACCCGCGTTTCTTTGTCGTATCGAAGCTCGTTCAGCGCGGCGTACATGTCGCGGTGCAACTGGGGGCTCATCGCGTTGCGCTGCTCCGGCCGATTGAACGTAATCGTCGTGAGCCCATTCTCTTTCTTGATGAGAATCGTCTCGAAGTTTGCTTCTGCCATGTTTTAGTACCTCCTTGCCTTCATCATTCGATCAAAAACGGCCGGACTATCCTGGCGAGTTCATCGGGCCTCTCATGCGGGACATGGTGGCCCGAGCCGGGAATCTCCACGAAGCTTCCCTTTTTAAAAAATCCTATGCGAGAGGCGCGGGGTGATTTCATAAAATCGCCATCACCACCGTAGACCAAAAGCGTAGGGCAGTCGATGCGCTGAATGAAGGCCTTGATTTGGCTCTCCGAGAAAGAGGAAAACGAGTGAAACCGCATCCGGGGATCGTATTTCCACGCCAACCCTTTATCGGTGTTTCTGCTTCCAAAACGGACCATGTGTACGGCTGCTGCTTCAGGGATTTGCGGAAATCTCTTCTGAATCGCTTTGGCTGCCTCTGCCACGGTTGGATAACAAGAGTTTTCAGTCTCTGCACCGCTGCCCTCTAACCACCGGGCCAAGAGCTCAGGAACATCCGTTTCCGCCCTGGCATAAGGGCCCGTCGCCTCGATAAGGACGAGTTTTTTGACCTGCGCCGGAAAACAAGCGGCAAAGAGCATAGCCATGCTCCCCCCCAGGGAGTGGCCGACGAGGGTGAAGGAATCCTTTTCTAAATGGCGCGCCAGTCCTTTAAGATCGATGAGAAAATCCTCATGCCGATAGCCCCGTTCAGGAGGCGGCCATTCGCTGTCTCCATGGCCGCGCAGGTCCAAAGCCACGATGTGAAGAGGGTGATAGGTCTGAGCCAACAGCGCTTCGACAAAAAAATCCCAACTGCGCGAGTGATCCCTGTTGCCATGGACTAGAATCAGAGAATCATGATCCGGGTTTCCCCACTCGACATAGTGGAGCTTTAAGCCGTCGCATGAAAAGTATCGATCTCTTAGTTGTGTAGTCCTATCGTTCATCTGCTTTCTTACGACGACCTCTCACCCTTTGACCCCTTTATTTCGTGCCCAGCTCTTTTAACGCCTCTTTTAGATAACTCTGATCGACGTACTTCGCGGGACCGGGCAGCGGGGCCTTGAGCTGGCCCTGCTCGCCATAAATCTGGATGACGGCTTGAATCCCTTCCAGATTAACATCAGCTTCCGGATGCCAGATGCGGTTTTCTACATAATATTCCCAACCTTTACGGGCATGCGTCGGCTTGAGCTTCATCTCCTTGGTTAAGAAATCAATCGCCGGCTCTTTGTTTTCATAGAGCCAGCGCATGGCCAGGACCATGGCCTTCATGAAACGGACCACGAGGACACGGTTCTTCTCTGCCCAGGAGCGCTTTACCGACAACACTGTGAGCTGATAACTTGGGATGACATCCGCTACCCGCCCGATGACATTAAATCCCATCTCTGCGGCCTCAAAGCCGAGAGGAATGGCGATAATAGAAGCGGCGATCTGGCCCGAGGAAAGGGCTTGAAAGGCCGGGGCCGATCCCCCAAC
>MGRY01000239.1:8763-9681 GCA_001799045.1 Deltaproteobacteria bacterium RIFCSPLOWO2_02_56_12
CTTGTAGTCTCTCGGATAGTCGAGACCTTTGGCCTTAAGTACCCGGCGCAGGACGAAGGCGGTTCCGGAGGTCAGGCCGGAAGAGCCGATGGTCGCCCCGCGCAGATCTTCATAGGTCCTATAATTTTTTCCTCCCATGATCATATGAGTGAGTCCGTTGATAACCCCGCCTACCATGACCAGGTCCATACCATTCTCAACGGCCGCAATCGGAGCATCGGCAGCGCCGGCCGCAAGAAAAACCGATCCCCCTACCAGCGCCATCAGGGATTTCTCCGCCCCGCTCATCAGAACCAACTGCACATCGAGGGCTTGGCGCTCAAAAAAACCCTGCTTCCAGGCAACCCAGACCGGGCTATAGCCTAAAGTCTTGGAGGAGGCGCTGACCGGGAATTTTATCTTCTCCTGTCCAAAACATGGGAGGGAAAGCAGGAGGACCGCCAGGAAGGATACGCCTCGAAAGAGGCGACGCCCTTTGTACTTTGAGGATAAAATTTTCATCTTGCTACCCTCCTCTAAGAGTACTTTGAGACCCTCTTACCACGTCTGGAAGAAAATAAAAGAGCAAAAATCAGACATTGACCTATTAGAGTACTCTGTGGTAAGCGAGTGTCGGATGGGATGTTTCTTTATAGAAAGGGAACCCGCCAAATGAAGCTCAGACCACAGGTTATCTTTAGTCTCTTGATTGTCCTATTCTTTGCCGTTTTTGTATACGAGGCCAGAGACTGGCGTCTGCAGGCGCGTCTCTACCCCTGGGCGATCGGGATCCCGATGCTGGCGCTGTCCCTGATTCATATTATCCGGGAGTTAATGGGGCGGGATAAGAAGCCATCAAGCCAGTCCTCCAACGCCCCGGTTGATTTTTCGTTCACGAAAGGCATAGACCCCGCTCTTGCCCGGCGCCGGGCGATCACC
>MGRY01000240.1 GCA_001799045.1 Deltaproteobacteria bacterium RIFCSPLOWO2_02_56_12
GATTATGGTGGTGATGGAGAAAAGAAGGGATATCGCTATCCTGCAATCGATGGGCGCGACCCGGCGCAGCATCCGGGGCATTTTCATGATCAAGGGATGCGTGATCGGAACTGTGGGGACGTTGTTGGGGGTGTTATTCGGTTATGCCATTTGCCTGTTGATCGAGCGCTATCACTTTATCGAGTTACCTAAGGATGTGTTCCTTATTTCCACCGTTCCTGTGCGTATCTATCTCGGCAACTTCGCGTTGGTTGCCGTGACCTCGTTTTTGGTGTGCCTGCTGGCAAGCATTTATCCGGCGCGCCACGCCGCCAAATTGGATCCGGTAGAGATCATCCGCTATGAGTAATCTGCTTCAGGTTCGAGAGCTGCACAAATCATTTACCGAAGTAGGAAAAGAGATCCATGTTTTGCGAGGACTGGATCTGGAGCTGGCAGAGGGAGAAAGGTTGGCGATCGTGGGAGAGTCCGGGGTCGGGAAGAGCACCTTGCTGCATATCCTGGGGACCCTGGATCGGCCGAGCAGCGGACAGGTGATTTATCGCGGCAGCGACCTTTCTTCTCTCAGCGAGGATGCCCTATCCGGGATTCGCAACCGTGAGATCGGCTTTATCTTTCAATTTCATTATTTGTTGCCCGATTTCAATGCGCTGGAAAATGTGATGCTTCCCGCCCTGATCCGGGGTTGGGAGTGGGGGCGGGCGCGCACGGAGGCCGGGAGGCTTCTGGAGATGGTGGGACTACAAAACCGCATGACCCATCGACCGGGAAAGCTCTCGGGGGGAGAACAACAGCGTGTGGCCGTCGCCCGCTCGGTCATCTTGGAGCCCAAGCTGCTCCTTGCGGACGAGCCCACCGGCGACCTGGATCCTTCTACGGGAGAAGAGATACAGAATCTCCTGTTTAGCCTTAACGAGGAGCGGCGGGTGGCCTTCGTGGTGGCCACCCACAATCGGCGTTTTGCCGCGAGAGTCGGAAATCAGTTCGAGCTCCGTGAGGGGCGCCTTTTCCCCTTATGAATCCGAGGCAATGTTTTAACTTTACAAAAGTTCGCGAATTTGTTAGAAAAAAGGGGGTCTAGCCAGCCTGTTTGGCGAGGGCGGCATCCAGCCTATGAAAGAAAAAGCCCAGGTTCTTCTAAAAAGCGCAATTTTCTTTGTCCTGTCCTGCTTTTTCCTTTTCCTTTCTGAGCCGTCGGTGGCTCAAGGACAGGAAAAGGTCCAGCTGAAAGAGGTAAGGGTCCAAGGAAATCTAAGGGTCGAGGAGGACGGCATTCGGCTCCATCTCAAGATTCGTCCAGGAGACTTTTTCGACCCGGCTGCCGTAGACCGGGACGTGAAATCCATTTACCGGATGGGTTTTTTCGATGATGTGCGTGCCGATCTCTCTCCCGACGGCGTCCTGACGTACTTTGTAAAGGAGAAGCCCTATGTCCGGGAGGTGAAAATCCAAGGGAACGCCCAGCTTACTAAGGAGAAGATAGAGACCGCCATGGGGATTGGGCCGAGAACCATTCTGGACCGGGACAAGGTGGCAGAAGGCGTGGAAAGGGTGAAGAAGCTCTATAGCGAGCAGGGATACTTGAATGCCCGTGTGGATTTCGCCATTTCGCTGGTCGAGAATAACCAGGCCATCGTTCAGCTGGACATCGCAGAGGGCAGCCGGCTCTTGATCCAAAAAGTTTCTTTTGAAGGGAACCGCGCCTTTCCGGACAGCGAATTGAAAGGGTTGATGGCGACTAAAGAGAAGTGGTTTCTCTCCTTCCTGACTAACAGGGGGGTATTGGATCGTGACATTCTGACCAACGACCTGGCGATCGTTTCTTCCTATTATTATGACCACGGCTATATCAATCACAAGGTAGACGATCCGGTAATCTTGAAACAGAGAGACGGCATCGAAGTCGTGATCCGAATCGAGGAGGGTGATGCATACCGGGTGGGCAGGGTCGAGATCGGGGGAGAGCTCATCACAGACGCGGAGACGCTTCTTAAAAAGATGCAGCTGACTACCGGCCAGATTTTTAGAGGGAGCCGTTTGCGGGCGGATATCTCGACCATCTCGGATCTCTATTCTGATAAGGGGTTTGCCTTTGTGCAGGTGGAACCCGTCACCAAGGTTAATGGCGAGGAAAAAAATGTCGATGTCGCCTTGGTCGTCACCCGAGGTCCCCCGGTATATTTCAACCGGATCATGGTCGCAGGGAATACCAAGACGCGGGATAAGGTGGTTCGTCGGGAGATGGAAGTGGTGGAGCAGGAGCTTTTTTCCGGCGACAAGATCAAAAAGAGCCGCAATGCCCTTCAGCGGTCTGGTTATTTTGAGGATGTCCAGTTAGCGACTAAAAAGACCGACCAGGGGGACTCGGTGGATCTCTCGGTGGAGGTCAAGGAGGGGCCGACCGGGACCTTCAGCGTGGGGGCAGGGTACAGTAGCGGCGACAGTTTCATCTTTAACACCTCCGTATCGGAAAAAAATCTCTTCGGCCGCGGGCAGTCTGTTAATGCGAGCTTTGACCTTGGAACGACCAGGCAGGATTTTGTTTTGAGCTTTACAGAACCCTACCTCTATGACAGCCCTCTCACCCTCGGAGTGGATGGTTTCAATACCCGCCGTGAGTATTCGGATTTTACTTCGAGAAAGACGGGGTTAGGTGCCCGCACCAGCTACCCTCTGAAACGTTTAGATCTTCCGTACTTTAAACGGCCTTCCGGCAACGGCAATGACGGGAAGAATGAGGGGGATTATCTGCCGTTTATAGAGTATTCGCGTGGGGGTGTTGGGTATGAATTGACTCGTGAGAAGATCGGCGGCATCGGTTCCACTGCCGCTGCCTCGATCCGAGATGAAAAAGGGAGCTCCTGGACCAGCAGCCTCGCCCCAAATCTGTCCTATGATAGCCGGGACCACTTTTTTAACCCTACCGAAGGAACATCGGCCGGTTTTTTCGTTAAGTATGCCGGCTTAGGGGGAGACAATAACTTCTTAAAGGGGGATGCTAGAGGCCGCTGGCACTATCCTGTTCTAAAGGATCCCGACTGGGGCGGAACTTATACCGTCGCCTTGGGAGGGGCGCTGGGCTACGGGATAGGGCTTAAAGAGCGTCCCAACGGTAAGAAGGATCTGCCCCTTTTTGAACGCTATTTTACCGGCGGCATGAATTCGGTCCGCGGCTTTAAAGAGCGGAGCCTGGGTCCAAAAGAAGACGGGGATGTTATCGGGGGCGACAAGCTGGCAGTTTTGAGCGCCGAGATGCTGTTCCCGATTATGGAGCAGTATGGGCTTCGGGGAGTAGCCTTTTTCGATATGGGGCAAGCATTCAGAAAATCCGACAATCTATTTGATTTTGCCGAATTCAGGAGATCGATCGGGGTGGGTGGCCGTTGGCTGTCGCCCTTTGGCCCTCTCCGCGTGGAGCTCGGATTCCCGCTGAATAAAAAGTCCGGCGACGACACTTCGGTGGTAGGCTTCTCTCTGGGCAATCAGCCTTAACTGTAGTCTTTCTGAATTTCACTAGTTTGGAGGTTTTGTGAAAAACAAAGTTGCGATTTTTTTATTGCTGCTTATTGCAATGCCGGCTTGGGCTCAGGAAAAGCTCAAGATCGGGGTCGTAGATATTCAGCGAGTGATTAGCGAATCCCAGGCCGGAAAAGCGGCCAAGGATAAGTTTCAGACTCAGGTCAAAAAAATCGAGGCGGATCTTCTCAGGGAAAAGCAAACGGTAGAGAAGATGAAAAGCGATTTTGAGAAAAAAAGCGCTCTCATGAATGAAGAGGACAGAAGAAATCAAGAAAAAGAGATTCAAAAAAGGGAACGGGGATATGTCCTCGGTATGCGGGATTCCGAGCAGGAGTTGCGCCAGAGGGAAGGGGAGATGACCTCTGAGATCTTTAAGGGTATCGTGAAGATTGTTAGCGAAATGGGAAAGGGGGAGAAGTTTTCGGTCATTTTTGAGCGGTCTCAAGTCCCCTATAGCGATGACGCGATAGATGTCACCAAAAAGATTATCGAGCTTTATAATAGTCGCGCTCCCGCACCTGGAAAGGCGACTAAAGGCAAGTGACCAAGGTGCGGAAAACCCTTTCCGAACTGGCAGGTCTCGTCGGCGGCAGGGTGGTTGGGGATGGTGGGATTGAAATTTTTAGAGTTGCATCGATCGAGGAGGCCGTATCCGGAGATATTACCTTCCTCGCCCATCCGCGCTATCGGTCTTACCTTGCCACGTGCAAGGCGAGCGCAGTCATTGTCGGCCGTGAGGTAACGATCCCATCCAGCCTGGGGCCCGGGAGGGGATTTCTCCAGGTCTCGCAACCTTATGTAGCTTTCGCTAAAATTCTCGATTGTTTTAGCCCGCAGCCACACTACGACGGTCAAGTTAGCCCCCACGCCGGTATTGAGCCTACGGCAGTCCTCGGCGAACAGGTAACTGTTTTTCCCTTTGTCTATGTGGGGAAAGAGGTTCGGGTGAACCGCGGAACGGTTCTTTTCCCCGGAGTATTCTTAGGTGATGGAGTGGAGGTGGGAGCGGATTGTGTGTTCCATCCGCAAGTTACGGTCCGCGAAGGATGTCGCATCGGCAGCCGGGTCATTCTCCACGCGGGCGTGGTGATTGGCGCCGACGGGTTCGGCTACGCAGGAGAGGGAGGAAGACGAATAAAAATTCCGCAAGTCGGGATCGTGGAGATCGAGGATGACGTTGAGATTGGAGCCAACACGACCGTAGATCGTGCGACGCTAGGGCGCACCATTATCCGCAAGGGAACGAAGATAGATAACCTGGTTCAGATCGCGCACAACGTGATAGTAGGGGAAAATTCGATCATTGCCGCTCAAGTTGGCATCGCCGGCAGCACTCGGGTCGGCAACGAGGTGATCCTTGCCGGTCAAGTGGGTGTAGTCAATCATGTCGAGATCGGGGATAAGGCGATGATCGGACCGCAATCCGGGGTCCCTCGCTCGGTGCCCCCGGGGGCCGTGCTTTCGGGAGGAGTGGCGGCCGCGCCCCATCAGGAGTGGTTAAAGGTGATGACGCTTTTGCCCCAGTTGCCGAAATTGTGGAACACGGTGCGCCACCTCGAACGGAAGCTCTCTCAGATGGCGCCGAAAAGTAAAAAAGGAGTCAAGAAACATGCTCGACATTAAGGAGATCTTTAAACGGATTCCGCACCGTTATCCTTTTCTCCTGGTCGACCGAATCGTGGAAATCGAAGAGGATCAAAGGATCGTAGGGATCAAGAATGTTACCGTCAATGAGAGTTTCTTTCAGGGGCATTTCCCCCACCGACCCGTTATGCCGGGCGTCTTGATTTGTGAAGCCATGGCTCAGGTTGGCGCCATCTTCGCCTACTCGGTCGGAGGTGGCTTGGACAATGGCAAGGTCTTTATGCTGACAGGCCTGGATCGGGTTAAATTCAAGCGGCCTGTGGAACCCGGCGACCAGCTGCGTCTGGAGTTGACCTCATTGAAGCGTCGAGGCTCTTTCTGGAAAATGTGGGGAGTGGCCACGGTGGATGGAATGATCGTGGCGCAGGCGGAGATATCAGCCATGGAAGTGCCCGTGGAGTAACCATTTTCATTTTGTAATGCGCCGAAGGCGAGAATGACTAAGATTCATGAGAAAGCCCTGGTTGATGCGCGCGCGGAGCTGGCTGCCGACGTAGAGATTGGCGCGTACTGCGTAATCGGCCCAAAGGTCAAAATCGGTAAAGGGACACGCCTGAAATCCCACGTAGTGGTAGAAGGGAATACGACCCTGGGCGAGGGCAACGTGATCTTCCAGTTCGCCTCGGTCGGTTCCGTTCCGCAGGATCTCAAGTATCGGGGCGAGGACAGCCAACTCATCATCGGAGATCGCAACACCATCAGGGAGTTCGTTTCTCTCAATCCCGGAACCGCAGGGGGAGGGATGATAACCCGCGTCGGGAATCATAACCTTTTTATGATGTATTGCCACATCGCGCATGATTGTGTTCTCGGTAGCCATAATATAATCGCCAACGGGGCGACTCTCGGCGGGCATGTGGTGATTGAGGACTATGTGATTGTGGGGGGACTTGTCGGCATCCACCAGTTTGTAAGGGTTGGAACGAGCGCGATTTTGGGGGCGGGATCAATGGTCTCGAAAGATATCCCCCCCTACTGTAATGCTACCGGGGACCGGGCGAAGCTCAGGGGACTCAACCGGGAAGGCCTCAGGCGTAAAGGGTTTACCGGGGAGCAGATCGCCACGTTAAAGAAAGCTTACCGCATCATCTTCCAGTCGGGGTTAAGGACCAAAGATGCCTTGAAGGAGGTTAAGCGGGAGTTTCCCGAATCGCCCGAGATAGAGCGCCTGGTTGTTTTTATCGAAAGGTCGCAGAGGGGAATATGCCGGTAGTCAAAGCCGTCAGCAATCGGTTTTCAGCTTATGGCTTCTGGGCTGATAGCTGAGAGCTATTTCATGAGAAAGCTTGGGCTTATCGCCGGGAATGGAAAATTCCCGCTGATCTTCGCTGAACAGGCAAAGCTGGAAGGGGTCTCTTTGGTAGCTGTGGCCCATCGCGGGGAAACTCCAAAAGCGATTGAAAAGGTGGTGGACGCGGTGACGTGGGTCTATGTCGGAGAATTAGGGAAGATTATTCGCACGTTTCATCAGGCCGGGGTCAAGGAGGCGGTGATGGCCGGTGGGATTCAGAAGGTGAAACTCTTTTCGAATTTCCGGCCGGATCTGAGAGGCGCGGCCTTCCTGGCTCGGATGAAAAGCCGTGAGGACGATCAGCTTTTGAGAGGGGTAGCCGGGGAGCTCGAAGGGGAAGGTATACGTGTCTTGGAGTCAACCCTTTTTCTTTCTCAAATCATGCCGCCGAAAGGGGTTCTCACTCGGCGCTCACCGA
Source organism: Deltaproteobacteria bacterium RIFCSPLOWO2_02_56_12 (assembly GCA_001799045.1). Classification (GTDB taxonomy): domain Bacteria; phylum Desulfobacterota; class Binatia; order UBA9968; family UBA9968; genus UBA9968. Next base: position 6,873 of record MGRY01000240.1, read on the forward strand.
CCCCGCAACAATGGGAAGATATCCGCATCGGGTTTGAGACGGCTAAAGAGGTAGGGCGGTTGGGGGTTGGGCAAACCGTTGTGGTCAAAAACCGGGTGGTTTTGGCTATCGAGGCGGTTGAGGGGACGGATGCGGCTATCCGCAGGGGCGGGGTGTTGGGCAAGAAGGGTTTTGTCGTGGTCAAAGTCAGCAAGCCCCAGCAGGACCTGCGGTTTGATGTGCCTGCGGTTGGTGTTGATACGATCAGGATTTTATCGGAGTTGAAGGGCGCTGTTTTGGCTATTGAGGCGGGCAAGACAATCCTTTTGGAAAAAGAGGAGTTGCTGGGAGAGGCGGATCGGAAGAGGATCGTGGTCGCTGCCGTTAGCTTTTAACCTGGAAAAGACGTGACCCAAGAAGCAAGGATTCCGGTTGGAGTAGTCGGTGTCGGATATGCAGGCCGATTTCATGCGGAGAAGTATGCTGCCTCGAAAAAGGCGGAGCTGGTCGGAGTGGCGGATATTAACCAGGAACGAGCCCTGCAGGTCGGGCAAAAGTTGGGGGTCCTTTCCCACACCGACTATCGCGAGCTCTTCGGTCGGGTTCGGTGCGTAAGTATCGCGGTCCCGACGCGTTTGCACTACGCGGTCAGTCGGGATTTTCTCGCGGCGGGAATCGATGTCCTGGTGGAGAAGCCCATGGCGGCCTCCCTGGAGGAGGGAAGCGAGTTGGTGACCCTGGCCAGGGAAAAGGCGCTCGTGCTCCAGGTCGGCCATCTGGAGAGATTTAACCCTGCGATCCGAAGGCTGGAGGGAGTGATTCAAGAGCCCAGATTTGTCGAGTGCCATCGCCTTGCCCCCTTCGTAGAGCGCGGCACTGACGTGGACGTCGTATTGGATCTGATGATCCATGATATCGATGTGATCGCCAGTCTGGTGCGCTCACCCGTTGAGAGGGTGGAGGCGGTAGGGGTGCCGGTTTTAACCGACAAGCCCGATATAGCTAATGCGCGTATTACGTTCGCCAACGGCTGCATTGCCAATGTAACCGCGAGCCGGGTTTCCATGAAGCGGGAGCGCAAAATTCGGTTTTTTCAGCCGGATGCCTATATCTCGATTGATTACGATCAGAAGCGGGCGCAGATTTACCGTAAGCCGGGAAAAGGAGCAGGGTGGCAGGATATCCGGGCGGAGTCGATTGAGATTAGCGACGGAGACGCCCTGGCCGATGAAATTGATTCTTTCTTGGATTCGGTCCGGAGTCGCGGCACCCCCTTGGTCAGCGGAGAGGAGGGGCTGAGGGCCCTGGAAATTGCCACGATGATCAGTGAACGGCTGTGATCCCCAGTAGTCAGACCGGCAATGAATCCGTCAAACGACCAAAACGGGTCATGATCGTGGTTGGGGAAGCCTCAGGAGATCTGCATGGGGCTCATCTGGTGAAGGCCCTCTACCGACGAGATCCGACGTTAGAGATATTTGGTGTTGCAGGTGACGGGCTGAAGCGCGAAGGGATCAAGGTTATTTTCGATGTCGATCGGCTTACGGGAATGGGTTTCGCCGAGCTGGCGGGGAATCTTAAAACGATCTGGCAAGCCTATAGGCTATTGCGGAAGGCGCTGCGAGAAGAAAGGCCGAACCTTCTGATCTTGGTTGATTTTCCGGAGTTTAACTTGAGACTTGCGCGGCTGGCAAAAAAGTCGGGGATTCCCGTTCTCTATTACATCAGCCCCCAAGTATGGGCTTGGCGGAAGCGCCGGACGCAGAAGATTGCCCGCTGGGTCGATCGGATGGCAGTGGTCTTTCCCTTTGAAGTCCCGCTGTATCAAAACGAAGGGGTGGCCGTGAGCTTCGTTGGCCATCCGCTGTTGGATTTGGCTCATTCCAGCGAACCTCGTGAGCGGACCTTGACGCAGTATGGACTGGATCCGTCCAGGCAAACCATTGCCATCCTTCCCGGGAGCCGCAGCCGCGAAGTTGCGTATCACCTCCCCCCGATGCTCGAAGCCGCCGATCGTTTGGAGCGCCAGTTGGAGGCGCAATTCATTCTGGTTCGCGCCACGACTGTCGAGAGGGGTATTTTAGATGGGATCCTGGAGAAGGCTGCCGTGAAGGTTCCTATCGCTGAAGGAAATACTTATAATGTCCTCCATGCCTGTGATCTTGTTTGGGCGGCTTCCGGGACGGCCACCCTGGAGACGGCGCTGATGTTGAGGCCTATGGTCATCGTTTATCGCCTGTCTTGGCTGACTTACGCCTTGGCCCGCCTGCTGGTTCGGGTGAGCCATATCGGGATGGTCAATATTATTGCCGGCGAATCAGTAGTTCCGGAATTAATCCAAAGCGATGTGACGGCGGATAAAATCGTCGCAGAGAGCCGGGCGATCTTGCAGGATCCTGAGTTGCGTAAGCGGATAGTAAGCAAATTGTCGCAGGTGAGGGAAAAACTCGGCTCCCCAGGGGCGTCCGAGCGGGTGGCGGAAATCGCATTTTCCATGATTTCGTAAGAGAAGAAAAGGGAAAAGCATTTGAAGAATTACCGACGCTTGCTAAGGTATCTCCGGCCTTATGTCTGGCCGTATTTCACCATAGCTATGGTCTGCATGGCGGGGTATAGCGCCACGAGCGGGGCGTTGCCCTTTCTGGTCCAGCGGGTCATTGATGATGTCTTTGCTCAAAAGGATAAAACGTCTCTATTTTACCTCCCCTTCTTGATCATAGGAGTGTTTGCCTTTCGTGGGCTCGTGAACTTTGGCGATCACTACCTCACTGCTTATGTCGGTCTGCGCATCATTAACGATGTGCGCGACGGACTGAATCGCCACCTGCAATTTCTCTCCCTTTCTTTTTTCCAGCGCCATCCGACGGGCACTTTGATTTCACGGGTTACCAATGACGTCTCTCTGGTGCGGTCGGCGTTAACGGATTCGGTTGCTTCGTTGATACGGGATACCACTTCTCTCTTGGCGTTGATCGTGGTCGCGTTCCTAAAGGACTGGGTGCTGGCCACCATCGCGTTTGTTGTCTTTCCCGCCTCGGTTTTGCCTATCACCCGGATGAGCAAGAAGATCAAGCGTTTTACCAAGCGGGGGCAGGTTGCCAAGGGAAACCTCACGAACCTCTTGCAGGAGAGCATACAGGGCAATCGAATTGTTAAAGCCTTCGGGATGGAAAAGTACGAAATCGATCGATTCCAGGAGGAAAATCAGAGGGTTTTTAAACAATCGATCCGCGGATCTCGCACCCAGTCCGTGGTAACGCCGGCCATGGAGCTCTTGGCCTCATTTGCGATCGGGGCAGTGGTTTGGTATGGCGGTTCTAGCGTGATTGCAGGCGGACGGACCCAGGGGGAATTTATGGCCTTTATGACCGCCATGTTCCTCATGTACCAGCCGTTCAAGCACCTGACCCGGACCTATACGACGATTCAACAGGGTCTTGCCGGCGCCGAAAGAATTTTCGAGGTTTTAGATGAGGAATCGGAAATCAAGGATCGAGCGGATGCCCAGCCCATATCCGGATTTTCCCGGATGATCGAGTTCCACGATCTTAGCTTCGGTTACGGTGACGAATTGGTTTTAAACAACATCAATCTTAAAATCAGGGCGGGAGAAATGGTGGCCTTGGTAGGGATGAGCGGGGTGGGCAAGAGCACCCTGGCGGATCTCATCCCAAGGTTTTACGAGGTGACCTCAGGCAAGATCACCATCGACGGAGCGGATATTCGCGATGTGACCCTCCAGTCGCTGCGTTTTCAAATCGGCATGGTGTCGCAACATACCTTTCTTTTTAATGATACGGTGAGGAACAACATCGCCTACGGCGATCCCTCTAAGGATATGGATCACATCGTGGCAGCGGCGCAGGCGGCCTATGCCGATGATTTTATCATGGCCCTGCCACAAGGCTATGACACTATGATCGGCGAGTTGGGGATGAGGCTTTCCGGCGGGCAGCGGCAGCGGCTGGCGATTGCGCGCGCTTTGCTCAAAGACGCGCCCATTCTCATCCTGGATGAGGCGACATCATCTTTGGATACGGATTCAGAGAGACTGGTTCAGGAGGCGTTGGAGAACCTGATAGTTCGTCGCACTAGCCTCGTCATTGCCCATCGGCTATCAACCATTCGCAAGGCGACCCGCATCGTGGTTTTGGTCGACGGGTCGATCGTTGAGGAAGGAACGCACGAGGAGTTGCTGGCGCGGAAGTCCGAGTATAGCAGGCTTTATACCCTGCAGTTTTTGAAAGATGAGGGAACCTCCCATGGCGAGATCCTTCATTAAGCTTCTATGATCTATTGGATCTATAATTCGCTTCTTTCTCTCTCTATCGTGCTCTTCCTGCCCGCGCTCCCTCTATTGTTTCTCTCAGGACGGAGATTCCGCCAAGGGTTCTTCCAGCGGATGGGTTTTTATCCCCGCAAAATTTGCCAGTCGGTGCGGGGAACCCGTCCCATCTGGATCCATGCGGTTTCCGTAGGCGAGGTTCTCTCCGCGGAACATCTGGCAGGGCAACTCAGGGAGAGATTCCCGGGACGAAAAATCCTGCTCTCCACTTTTACCTCCACGGGAAATGAGATCGCCCGGGAGAGCGGCGCGGCGGATATTGTTATCTTTTTGCCCTTGGATCATCCGTGGATTGTGCGCCGAGCTTTAAATCTTTTTGATCCTGCTCTTATGATATTTTTGGAGACGGAGATTTGGCCCAATTTTCTGCGCATGGCTTATCGTCGGGGAATTCCCACGGTGTTGCTTAGCGGCCGGCTATCCCCGGGCGCTTTTCGACGTTATGCTTTCTTTCGCGTGTTGTTCTCCCGGGTGGTGCAGCAATTTGTTGCCGTGGGGATGCAGACCGAAGGGGATGCGGAACGCATGAGCTCCCTGGGCCTCGATCCGCGGCGAATCTCGGTGACGGGGAGTCTCAAGCATGCCTTCCGGGGAGCGACGGACGGGAAGGAACGGGACAACGGTGAAGTGGACTTGCCGAGCGCAAGGAAACAGGGCAGGCAGGTATTGGTTGTGGGGAGCACTCACCGGGGAGAGGAAGAGATACTCTTGGATGTATTTCTCTTTCTCAAAACGGGTTTTCCAGATCTCCTGCTGGTTTTGGCTCCGCGGCACCCGCAGCGCTTCACCGAGGTCGAGAGGATGCTGCAAAAGAGGAACCTACGCTATGAGAAAAAAAGTCAGATGAACGGCAGAGAGGGCAGTTCTGCGGACGCGATTTTTTTAGACACGCTGGGTGATCTTCCGGCCTTCTATTCCGTTGCCGACGTAGCTTTTATCGGCGGGAGTCTGGTCGATGCGGGAGGGCATAATCTTATGGAGCCCGCGCGTTTTGGCAAGCCGGTTCTGTTCGGACCGTATATGACCAATTTCGCCGATGTCGCCAAGGAGATGAAGCGAAAGGGGGGAGGCGTTGAGGTTCACGGGCGGGAGGATCTTATTCGCGAGATCTCGGCACTCCTGACCGACCGGGGGAGGGCGGAGCGTATGGGGAGGATTGCCTACAGTGTGGTGGAAGGAGACCGTGGCGTGATGGACCGGAGTATCGCCTTAGTCTCCCGGTATCTGTATCCTTAGGTAAGCCACGCTGGAATTTAATGAATGGATCGTGGGCTCGAAGAGTTTGGGAGCATAATGATTTCCTGGGGCTTTTCTTTTGGCTTTCGTTGGTCCCGTTTTCTTTTCTTTATGGCCTGGGGATCCGAATCCGCAATCTTCTTTATTTTCTCGGATGGTTGCGTGCCCGGAGTTTGCCCTGTGCCGTGGTCAGCATCGGGAACCTGACGGTAGGAGGTACGGGAAAGACTCCCACAACCTTATGGCTGGCGCATGAACTGACGCAGCGGGGATATCGGGTGGCCATCCTGAGCCGAGGTTACAGGAAGACGAAAGCAGGAAACATCATCCTCGAGGCGGGATTTAACAAATCTTCTATGACTACAGAGGATACTCTAGTTGCGGGAGACGAGCCGATGATGATGGCCCGCTTATACGGCCAAAAGGTGGGCGTGGGAAGAAAGCGGTGCGAGGTCGGGGAACAGATGCTGCGCGGCGGGGAGCTGGACGTCGTGCTGCTGGACGATGGCTTTCAGCACCGCCAGTTGCGGCGTGATATCGATCTCTTGCTCCTGGGTTCGGATTGGAGTGGATGGCTGCTTCCCGCAGGTCCTTTTCGAGAGCCGAAGAGCGCCTTAAGCCGCGCGGATTTCTATCTGGTCACCGGCGCAAGGGAAAGGTGGGAGCCCATTTTAAGGGAGCGCTCTAGTGAAAATCTTTTTTTTGGTTCTCTTCAGGCCAAGGCCCTTTTTGGGTTGGAAGGAGAGCAGTGGAAAGAGTACCCGCTGAGTCTATTGTACCGAAGCAAGATCCTGGCAGTTTCCGCGATTGCCAATCCGACCCCTTTCTATCGCATGATCCACGACTGGGAAGGAGAGATTGTGGACACCATGGAGTTTCCCGATCACCATCTCTATTCCGCCAGGGATTGGCAGAGGATCAACCGTGCCGCTCGCAATGCAGATCTTATTGTCACAACCGAAAAAGACATCCTCAAGCTGGTCCGCTTCCCTTTTGCCAAAGAGAAATTTTTGGCCCTGCGCGTCGAGATGGTCTTACAAAATGGCAGTTCGTTGGTCAGGGCTGTTGAAGACGCGATTCAAGCAAAGGGGAAGAAGGAATGAATCCCTATGGTAATGGAGTCGACCGGTAAGGCGGCGGTTTTTGTTGATCGGGATGGAACATTGATAAAGGAGGTTGGTTATCTCAGCCGCCTCGAACAGATTGAGATACTACCGTTAGTTCCGGAGGCTATCCAGTTGTTTCATCAACAAGGGCTCAAAGTGGCTGTCATTACCAACCAGTCAGCGGTGGCTCGCGGTATTATAACAGAGGATAAACTCCGGCAGATTCACAAGGAGCTCACGGCGCAGCTGGCTAGACGCGGGGCCTTTCTGGATGGGATTTATTATTGCCCCCACCATCCAACCGAAGGGATGGCCCCCTACCGGATCTCTTGTAGTTGTCGGAAGCCCAATGCTGGTTTGGCCGAGCGGGCGGCTGCCGAACTCAATCTGGATGTTTCTCGGTCCTATGTAGTGGGAGATCAGTCGAGCGATATGGCGCTCGCCGCGCGCATCGGGGCCAAGGGGGTCCTCATTAATGCTGAGGGCGGCAGGGGCCAGGGGCAGGAATCCGGAGTCGCATTCTTGACTGTAGAGGATCTCTGGGAAGCGGCCCGGTGGGTGATCCAAGATCTTCGCGGATTGAAGTGATGGAACGCAGATGAAATCCCTGGTAACGGGCGTGGCCGGCTTTATTGGTTCTCATCTGGCCGAAAGACTACTTGGGGAGGGCCATCAGGTATGCGGCATAGACATGTTCCTAGAGAACTATCCGCGCCGTCTCAAGGAATCGAACCTTTCCGGCCTAACCGGTCATTCTCGTTTCAAGTTTGTGGAAGGAGACTTGGCGCAAATGGACCTGACGGAGTTGGTTCAAGATGTCTCGTATGTTTTTCACCTGGCAGGTCAACCGGGGGTTCGAGCTAGCTGGGGTCGGGAGTTTGATCATTACACGCGCAATAACATCCTTGCCACGCAAAGGCTCCTGGAGGTTTGTAAGGGGCAGGGTATTAGGAAGTTCGTCTATGCGTCCTCGTCTTCGGTTTATGGGGATACCGAGGATCTGCCAATGAGAGAAGACAGTAGGCCTCGTCCCGTTTCGCCCTATGGGGTAAGCAAGCTGGCGGGGGAATATCTCTGCTATCTCTATTGGAAGAGCTTTGCCGTTCCTACGGTTTCGCTGCGATATTTCACGGTCTATGGCCCGCGCCAGAGACCGGATATGTTTTTTCACATTTTTATGCGCGCGCTGTGCAGAAACGAGGAGATTCCTCTCTATGACGATGGGACCCAGAGTCGAGACTTCACTTTTTGCTCTGATATCGTCGAGGGAACGCTTGCGGCAGCGCTCTATCCCGGATGCGGAGAGGTATTCAATCTCGGCGGCGGCTCACGGACCAGCCTCTTCGAGGCGATAAAGATGGTAGAGGACATTGTGGGGAGGAGGGCAAGGTTGAATAAACTTGCGCGTCAACAGGGCGACGTGCGACATACGGAGGCAGAACTTGCCCGCGCAAGGGAGCAGCTAGGTTATTCTCCCCGGATGGCTTTAAAAGAGGGCTTGGCGCAAGAGTGGGAGTGGATAAAGGGGATCGGTAAGTAAAGAGAGATAGCATGTAAGGAGAGATATATGGCCATCAGTCAGGATTTATTGGATATCTTAGCGTGCCCGAAATGCAAGGGGAAAATTCATCTGAACCAAACCGGGGATGGCCTCACCTGCGAGGTATGCCGGTTGAGGTACCCCGTCAAAGACGACATCCCGATCATGTTAATTGATGAGGCGATCAAGTTATAGGGGTCTATAGAGTCATGGAGTCATAGAGTCATAGAGTCTTTGGGTCGGTACTCAACAGACCCAATGACCCAATAGACTCAAGAGACCCTCATGAATGCACTGGACAAGATCCTCGTCGTTCAGACCAGCTTTCTTGGGGACGCTGTTTTGACCACGCCTCTTTTAGCGGCACTCCGACGACTTTTTCCACAGGCGGAATTGGCCGTGCTCTGCACCCCTCAGGCCAAGAGTATTTTTGTGGGCAATCCGAACGCCGATACGATCATTACGGACGACAAAAGAGGGGAGGGGAGGGGATTGACGGGTATGTGGCGCATGGCGAAAGTTCTGAGGAGCCGAGGGTTTAAGATCGCGCTCTCGCCGCATAAGTCGCTGCGCAGCGCGCTGCTCCTTTTCCTTGCGGGGATTCCCTGCCGCATCGGCTTCCGTCAGAGTGCCGGATGGTTTTTTTACCTCCGCCGGGTGGATCGGGATCCCACCAGCCATGATGTAATCAGGAACCTGTCCCTTCTGCGTGCGTTGGAGATTGCTCCGGCAGAGCGTCGAGGGGATCTCCGAGTTGAAACCGAGCCTCGGGCCTGTGAGGATGTGGGGCATCTATTCCGGTCTCTTGGGATCAGGCGCGAGGGAGTTATTTTTGGCATCAACCCCGGATCTGTCTGGCCGACCAAGAGGTGGGCCGCAGAAGGGTACGCGGAGTTAATGGCGCATCTGACGAGGAAATATTGCTGCCAGATACTGCTTTTCGGCGCTCCAGAAGATCAAAAGATCGCGGCCAGGATCCAGGAGCTTTCGGGCAATCTTGGGATCAACCTGGTCGGCAGGATGGATCTTCAGGGCCTGGCATGCGCCCTTGAATGGTGTGATCTATTTATTACCAATGACAGCGGTCCTATGCACATCGCAGTCGCGCGGGGAGTGCCTGTGGTATCTATCTTTTGTGCAACGACGCCGGCTCTTGGTTTTTATCCCTACTCCTCCAGGGCGGTGGTGATTGAGAAGGATTTGCCATGCCGTCCCTGTGGCTCTCACGGCGGCAGGCGCTGCCCTCTAGGCACAGAAGATTGCATGCGTTTAGTGACGGCGGAAGACGTCATGCGGGGCGTCGAGGGACTATTGAACAGTGGCCCTGCAAGCGTTGATCAGCACCTGCCCGAATTTATTACTGTTTAGTCATATTTCATGTCGACTCTTGGTGTTGTGATCTTGAGCCTGCAAGGGATGAAGCATCTCCCCCAATCACTGGAGAGCGTGAAGTGGGCGGACGCGATCACCGTGCTCCACGCCGGCGCAGGGGAGCCGTCGATCGGAGGGAATTATTTTCCTTCTCTGAGGCTGAGAAAAATTGCTTCACTGAGGGAACTGGGGGACCCTTCTTGGGAGATCGGGACGGATTGGGTTCTCCATCTCTGGGGGGAGGAGCGGGTAGAAGATGAACTCGGAGAGGAACTCCGGGCGCTGCGCCGGAGAGAATCATCCCGGGTTCCAATGGCTTATCGGATTCCGGTCCGTTCCCACCTTCTGGGTCGCTGGGTTAAAGGGAGTCTGTTGGGGCCGAGCCCGGCGCTTCGTCTAAGCCGCAGAGCGGAACATCTCCCCTCAGGATGGTGGGACTCAACAACGGAAAAGTCTCGAGAAGCCCTCCTATTACCCCACGGGTGGATCGGAGACTATGCTGCGACGGAGCTTAACGATGGCATTGATCGGCTTCAAAGCGTCTCCGAGCTTTGGGCCGAGGAATTTCGGGGCAAAGATCATGGCCTGAACCCGAAAGCTGCGGTGCTGCGCTCGTTTCAAGTCTTCGTAAAAATGCTGCTTATGAACGGTATTGTTATGAATGGATTTGCCGGCTTGACATTGTCGACCCTGGCCGCCTACCTTGTTCTCTTGACCGGGGCAAGAGCGTGGGAAGCGAGCAATGCCCGGACGAAAATTAAGAGCGTGGGTTAAGGTATCGTAGAATGGTCCGGGAATGGGTCTGGGGCGATGTTCCTGCAGGATTCCGCAGATTTTCTCCCAACCGTATGCAAATGGTCCTAGTACGCGAAGGGCTGGAAATTTACTTGGATCCGCAACGCTTTACCTCGCATGGTGAAATGGCAAAAGAGACGGCTCTTTATTACGGTAGAGGCAAACTCCTTTCGTTCCCATTGGAAAATGGCAGCGCCGCGCTGGTTCGCGCCTACCGTCACGGGGGTCTTCTGCGGCAACTCACGGGCGAAATTTTCTTTACCTGGCCGCCACGGCCGTTTAGGGAGCTGGCTACCACGGTGGAAGCCCGACGGAGAGGTGTGCCGACCTTAGAAATCCTTGGGGCCTGTGTCGAAAGGGTTTGGGGCCCTTTTTACCGCGGCTGGCTGGTTACCCGCGAGCTTAAGGGGGCGCACGATTTTTGGGCGGCGCTGCAAAACGAGGCCTACTCTGAGAAGGAAGGAATGTCTCTGCTGCAGTCTGTCGCCCGCAGCGTTAGATGTATGCATCAGCAGGGGGTTTATCACGGGGATCTCAATCTGAAGAATATCGTGGTCCGCCGGGAGGGAGATGCGATAAAGAGCTATCTTATTGATTTCGATAAGGCCAGGCTTTTCTCCGGAAGGGTGCCGGCGGAAAGTGCCCGGAAAAACCTCAGGCGACTCCTCAGGTCGATTGGCAAATTGGATCCTGAGAGGCGGCGCCTTTCGCGGGAAGCCTGGGATCTATTTATGCGCTTTTACCGCGAGGCCGACCTGGGATGAATCTGGATTCGCATAAAATTCTCATCGTTCTGCACGGTTCTATAGGTGATGTGACACGAGCCCTCCCGCTTGCGAATCTGATCCGGCGGCGCTATCCGAATGCGAGGCTCTCCTGGTCCATCGAGCCGGCGGCCTTTCCGCTAGTGGAGAACCATCCTGCTGTGGACGACGTCATCTTGCTTGACCGGAGCCGCTGGTGGCAGAGCCTTGGGCCTTTCCTGAAACGGATTCGCTCGGGACGGTTCGACCTGGTGCTGGACCTGCAGAGGCTGTTAAAGAGCGGCTTGATCAGCTGGTGGAGCGGCGCGCCCTGTCGGTTGGGCTTTCATCGGTATGATGCCAAGGAGTTCAACTGGCTATTTAACAATCACCATATTCCTCCCGCAGGGGACGGAATATCCAAATTGTCCCATTACTTGAAGTTCGCCCAATGGCTCGGTATTGATCCGTATCCTGTGGAGTGGCGGCTTCATTTGCTGCCGAGAGAGAAAGCTCAAGTGGAGAGGATGCTGCGGGGCGTGGGGAGCCATTTTGCGGTTTTTTTTGTCGGTAGCCGTTGGGAGAGTAAAAAATGGTTCCCCACCGAAACGACGAAATGCGCGGCCGCGCTCCAGAAGCGCTATGGGCTTGACATCGTTCTTTTGGGTGGAAAAGAAGATGCTAACTTTGCCGAGGAAGTCGAAGGGTTTGGACTGCAGCGGATTACCAATTGGGTGGGCAAGACCTCGCTTCGACAGGCTATCGGGATTCTTGCCAGAGCCCAGGTCTCGATAGGACCGGATACAGGGTTGATGCATCTTTCAGCGGCAGTAGGGACACAGGTAGTCTCGTTGTGGGGCGCCACGAGTCCGACGCGAACCGGCCCCTACGGCTGTCAGGACCTGGCCATTCGGGGAGAAGCCCCCTGTTCTCCCTGTTACCTCAGGAGATGCCGGATCGGGCGCATCTGTATGCAGTCTATTGACGTTGAGAAGGTCGTGGCCATGGTGGGAAAAGTGCTCTCGCAAAAAAGTGAGGCCCGTGGCGCTCGGAACTAAATACCAATCTTACAAAGAAGGCGAGTGGAGCCTCCTGGTCCTTTCGGAGCGCTGGAGTGAAGGGTTGTGGGGAGAGGTTTTGCGCCACTTGAGAGATGAGGCCCGCGCGGATCATCCGCAGACGCGGCGCTTTCATTACCCGCCGGGAGAAAACGGCCGGGAGTTCTATTTGAAGATATATTACCCTTCCCGTGTCCTGGGGTCTTTCAAAGATCTCTTCCGTCACTCCAAAGCCTTCCGGGCTTTGAAGCAGGGAGCAGCCTTGTCCCAGCGAGGCTTCCATGTTCCGCTTACCATAGCGGCGGGAGAAGAAAGAAGTCTTCGCTTGCTGGGCAGGGCCTTTCTTTTAACATTGGGAGTAGGCGGGTCTCCGCTGCCGCTCTTTCTCCGGAAAAGCAGCTCTTTCCCTTTGGATGGCCCCGCCTTGAGGAGTAAGAGGGAATATATAAAGGAACTGGCGTTGGCCACGCATCGTCTCCACGGATGTGGTTTCGTCCATGGCGATTTGGTCCCTTCGAACATTCTGGTCCAGGCTCAAGATGGGAGAGTTACTTTTTTTTACATGGATAACGACCGTACCCGGCGCTATCCGGCATGGCTCCCCCATCTTTTATGGAAACGGAATCTGGTGCAGCTCAATCGCTTTGTCTTAGCTGGGATTACCCTTCAGGACCGGATGCGGTTCTTGAAAGCATATTTGGGAGGGAAGACCTGGGAGAGGAAAGGGCGCCGATTGGCGCGGTGGCTGGAGAAGAAAACCAGAAAAAGACGCCTGGAGTGTGACCGGATAGCCGCCCAGGTCAGCTTTAGAGAGCTCATGCGATGGAATGGACGTTTTACCAGAAATATTCAATAGATAGCATTAGAATATCATGGTTAACATTAATTCAAGAAACGTGCTTGTTTTACACCTTGCCGGGCTGGTGTTTCTCTGCGGCATTCTGTTCTTTTCCTTCCTTGATTGGGCCCCTTTTTTTGACAAGGGAGAGCCGAGGGAGGCGCTGGTCGTGCAGGAGATCTTTGCTCATGGGGATTGGCTGTTCCCGTTGAAATGGGGGAAAGAGGTTCCTTCCAAGCCCCCTTTATTCCACTGGTTTGCTGCCATGGCCTCGAAGGCTTGGGGCGGGCTAACCGAGGCCACTGTCCGTTTTCCGTCGGCCCTCTTCGCGACTGTTGGCGTTTTGTCTCTCTATTTTCTCGGAAGAAGGCTCTTTGATCCGCAGGCCGCTTTTTTAGGGGCAATCATCCTTTCTACTTCTGTACCGTACCAGAGCATGGCGATCTCTGCCCGAGTGGACATGACTCTGACTTTTTTTGTAACCCTAGCCCTGGTGATTTTCTATTTAATCTATCGGAACGACCTCACCGGGAATTTCGCTTACTACTGTTTCTATTTTATTCTGGGGATAGGTATCTTGGCTAAAGGCCCCGTTGGCCTTGTCCTCCCGGGAATGGTAATATTTTCTTTCGTCGGGCTGAAGAAGAGATGGGATCTTTTGTCCCGAATCTCTCTTCACCCGGGGGTGATCCTTACTTTAGTGATTGGCATGTCGTGGTATGGGACAGCCTTGATGAGGGGAGGGGAAGATTTTTTCAACCGACAGCTCCTTCATGAAAATCTGGCCCGTTTTTTTGTTTACGGTGAAGGGGGTTCCGGCCATCAGAAGCCGTTTTACTATTACTTCCCCTATCTCATTCTCGGAGGCCTGCCCTGGAGCCTTTTTTTACCGTTTGCGATGGCACAGTGGTTTAAAGATAGAGCCTTTTCGAAGGATTCTATCCTCTTTCTCCTTCTCTGGGTTGGGATTGTCTTTTTCTTCTTTTCTCTTTCCGCGGGGAAGCGGGCCATCTATCTCCTCCCCCTCTATCCTCCCCTTTCCCTCCTTATCGGTTTATGGCTCGCGCAACCAGGCACCGAAGGAAGAATCCGGCTCCTAGGGTTAAAGTCCGTTGGCTGGCTGGCGGTTTTCATGGGCTTGACTATGCTGGCTGTTTTTTTGCTAGTTGCGGCGGGAAATGGTACGTCCGGGCTCTTATCTTATTTTGCGGTGATGCTTAAACCTAAGGATCGAGCAAATCTCTCAATCGTCCAGCAAACCTTGGATCGAGCAGGATGGTTTTTTCTCCCCTTTTTGTTTTCGTCCGCACTCCTTTGGCTTTCCGTAGCTCGGAATCTATTGACCCTAAATGCGCGAGCCGCAGCGTTCGGTCTCGCTTGTTTGTCGGTGCTTACGGGCGTGCTGGTTCAGGGAGCCGTCATGCCCGCCATCGCCGAGTCCAGGAGTTATAAGCCTTTTGTCACGGAGGTTAAGCGTCAGCTTGGGGAGAATGAAAATTTGTATCTATACGGCGAAGGGTGGGATTACGCGCCGGTGTTTTTTTACCTGGGTGATCGGGTGCAGGTGATCAGAGCTGGCCTACCTTCGATGCAGGAGAAGATGCAGGAGTCGGGCGACTATTATATTATGGGCGAAAGGGAGTGGAGGAGGATCGCGGCAGGGGAGGCAGGGGTCATTCCTGTCGAGTTAAGAAGCCAGGGAACAGGACCCGACGGGAAGGACCCGATCGTTTTGGTTCGGGGAATGAAAAGCGGGAAAGGTAAATAAATGAAAACGGTTATTCTCTGCGGTGGGTTGGGGACGAGGCTCAGGGAAGAAACAGAGTTTCGACCCAAGCCTATGATCGTGATCGGCGGAAAGCCGATCCTATGGCATATCATGAGGACATACTCCTTCTTTGGGTTCAAAGACTTCATTCTTTGTCTGGGCTATAAAGGTGAGGCGATCAAGAATTATTTTCTTGAGTACGACTTGGTGCACAGTGATTTTACTGTCCGACTGGGGACCAAGGAGATTACGCGCCATTCTGTATTTCATGACGAAAGCGATTGGCAAGTTACGCTGGCGGAGACCGGGCTTCAGACCATGACGGGGGGACGGATCAAGAGGATTGAAAAGTATATCGATGGGGAGGACTTTATGATGACCTACGGCGATGGGCTGGCAAACATTGATGTCGATCGCCTCTTCAAGTTTCACAAGGAAAAGGGGAAGATTGCTACCGTTACCGCGGTGCGGCCGGTAGCGCGCTTTGGGGAGCTTGCGGTGAATGGAGATCTCGCGGAATCGTTTCTGGAAAAACCGCAGATCGAAAGCGGTTGGATCAATGGGGGATTCTTGGTGTTCCGGAAAGAGGTATTTAACTATTTAGATGAGGACTGCGTGTTGGAGAAGGAGCCGATGGAAAGGTTGGCCCGGGAGAAGCAATTGGCGGTCTATAAACACGCCGGGTACTGGAGATGCATGGATACCTACCGGGATTTGGAGGCCTTAAGCCACGAATGGGAGAGCGGACATCCGGGATGGCAGGACTTACCCAAAGACTCCATAGCAGGGACCGGTAAAAAGGGTGCGAGGTGCTGAATGATTCAAGGAGTATCCATTCGTCCGTTGAAACAAATCCCCGATGAGCGGGGAAAGGTCATGCATATGCTACGGCGTGATGATCCTTGGTTCGAAAGGTTCGGGGAGATCTATTTTTCCGTGATCTATCCGGGCGCTATCAAGGCCTGGCATCTTCACAAAATCATGACCTTGAACTACGGAGTGGTTAGCGGGGCAATCAAATTGGTTCTCTACGATGACCGGGACGGTTCGCCTACGAAGGGGGAGCTTCAGGAGATCTTCACCGGCGAAGAATGCTACTCGTTGATTACCATTCCGCCGAATATCTGGAACGGGTTCAAAGGGATCGGCGCCAAGCCGGCCCTTGTGGCCAATTGCGCTACGGAACCTCATGATCCGTCTGAAATTGTTCGGATGGATCCTTTCTCTAAAAAGATTCCCTACAACTGGGACATCAAGCATGGGTAGCCAGAGGGCTGCGGTCATCGGCGCGTCGGGTCTAGTCGGTCGGGCCCTGATGCGGGTGCTGGAGAATAACCGATGCGAGGTTGCGGGGACCTATGCAACTCATTCCGGCGACGGATTGCTTCCCCTGGATATTTCCGAGCCCTCCCAGGTACGGGATTGGTTCCGCCTCATCCAGCCCGAGACGGTGTTTTTAACCGCGGCTCTAACCAATGTAGAATACTGTGAAGACCATCCGGAGGAGGCATATAGGGTTAACGTAGAAGGAGCAAGGAGCGTCGCGGAGGAGGCGGCTCGCTGTCGTTCGAAGCTGGTTCTCTATTCTACTGACTATATTTTCGACGGCGAGAATGGTCCGTACGATGAGGCGGCTCAGCCCTCCCCCGTGAGTAATTACGGGAGGAGCAAGGCGGAGGGCGAGAAAGTTATTCGGGAGATGCTGGAGGATTACCTTATCGTGCGCACCACGGTTGTATACGGATGGGATCGACGGTCAAAGAATTTTGCCATGCAGGTTTACCAGAAGCTTCAGGGCGGCGTGCCCATTCAAGTGGCCGAAGATCAGATTGGCAACCCGACCCTGGTGGACTACCTGGCGGAGGCGAGTGTTCGTTTGGTTCAGCAAAAGACGAATGGGATAGTGAACGTTGTGGGTAAGGATCTGCTCCCCCGCTCGGAATTCGGCAAAGCCCTGGCGAAGTTTTTTGGTATGGACCCTGAAATGATACAGGCCGTCCCTACCGCCGGTTTAAAGCAACGTGCCCGTCGGCCCCTTCACGGCGGCCTGAAGGTTGAAAAACTCAACCGGTTATTGGGTACGGAGGCTATGCCCCTGGAGGAGGCCTTGAAGCGTCTCCGCAGACAGTGGCGGGGCGATGCCCAGATCACCTACGTTAAGGCGGATCGGAGTGGAAAATCGGCGCGTATTGCCAGGGAGATCTTCGACCGGGTTAAAGAGTATTATGAACTGGTGCACCGGGAGAAGGAGTTTGTGCCCTTCAAAACTCCAATTCCTTACGCCGGCAGGGTATTCGATGAGCACGAGATGGTCAGTCTAGTCGATAGTGCGCTTGATTTCTGGTTGACGCTCGGGCCTTACGGAGATCTCTTCGAGAAAAAGATGAGGAGGTTCTTTGCAGCCCGCGACTTCATTTTGGTGAACTCGGGCTCTTCAGCCAACTTAGTTGCGGTTGGGACCCTGATGTCCCATGACTTGGACGGTCACCTCAAAAAAGGTGACGAGGTGATTACCCCGGCTGTGACCTTCCCTAGCACCATGGCTCCCATCGTTCAAAACGGACTTATCCCCGTTCTGGTTGATGCGGAGGTAGGCACCTACAATATCAATCCACACCTTATCGAAGCGGCCATTTCTCCCCGCACCCGCGCCCTGGTTATTCCTCATACCCTGGGCAATCCGTGCGATATGGATATCATTTGCGATGTCGCGCGGCGGCACCATCTTTTTTTGATCGAAGACGCCTGCGATGCGCTGGGATCGACGTTCCGGGAAAAATTGGTTGGAAGTTTCGGGGATATCGGGACTCTCAGTTTCTTCCCGGCCCATCACATCACCATGGGAGAGGGGGGCGGTGTGATTGTTAACAATGCCCGGCTTTCGAAGATTGCCCGGTCCTTACGCGACTGGGGAAGGGATTGCTGGTGCGCTCCGGGTGAATCCAACACCTGCACGAAGCGCTTCGGCTGGCAGTTGGGGGATCTTCCGGAGGGTTACGATCATAAGTACATCTATTCGCATATCGGCTATAACCTGAAGCCCACGGATCTCCAGGCGGCTATCGGTGTTGTGCAGGCGGACCGGATTCCCGAATTCGTGGCAAAGCGTCGGAGAAATTTTTCGCGGCTCTACGAGGCCTTGGAGCCCTATCAAGAATTCGTCATTTTACCCCAACTGGATCCCCGCTCTCAACCGGCCTGGTTTAGCTTTCCCATCACGGTCAAACAGGGAGTCTCTAAAAGGGAACTGGTGCAGTGGTTGGAGACAGCCAGGATAGAGACGCGGGCGGTCTTTGGCGGCAACATTCTCCGCCAACCTGGATATGCGAACATTGAATGTCGGGTTTACGGTGACCTTAGGGAATCTGATAGGATTATGCGGGATACCTTCTTTATCGGGGTCTATCCGGGACTGACGCAGGGGATGGTCGACTTCATGGTTGAGCGTCTGAAAGGTTTTTTCTCCCGAATTTAATAAAGCGGTCAAAGTGAATAAGGAACAGTGAGTAGTTCTTCCACCAAGCTCAGAATCGCGATTTATATCCCCACTTATAACGCGGCCCATACGCTCCCGTTGGTCCTCGACCGGATCCCGGAAGACGTGAAGAGCCGGGTAGAGGAAAT
>MGRY01000241.1:0-3989 GCA_001799045.1 Deltaproteobacteria bacterium RIFCSPLOWO2_02_56_12
ATTGCTAATGTCTTTTCGCAGATGAAACCCAAACTTGTCATCATCCTCGGTCCCACCGGTGTGGGGAAGAGCGAGGTCGCCATAGACGTTGCCTTGGGAGTCGGCGGAGAGATCATCAACGCCGATTCGCAGCAGGTCTATCGCGCCATGGACATCGGGACGGGAAAGCCGACACTGGAAAAGAGGCGAAAGTTGCCGCACCACCTGATCGACATTGTGGATCCCGACGAAGAGTTCAATGTCGCGCTATTTCGGGAGAAGGCTTTAAAGAGCGCCGAGGCAATTTGGTCACAGGGGAAAAAGGTTGTTGTGTGCGGCGGGACGGGACTTTATATCAAAGCGCTTACCCATGGTCTTTTTGTCGGACCGGCGAAAAATCCGGAGATCAGAAAGCGTCTGGAACAGGAAGCGGGAGAAAATGGGCTTGAGACTCTCTACCTGCGGCTGGGACGGGTCGATCCGGATGCTCTTCCTTCGATTCATCCCAATGACCGATACCGGATTATCCGCGCCCTGGAGGTCTTCGAGATGACGGGCAAGAGGATGAGCCAATGGCAAAGGGAGCATGGTTTTAAAGAAAGCCCATTTGAGATCCTCAAAATGGGGCTGAACCGCGAGCGCGAAGACTTGTACAGCCTTATCAATCGCCGCTGTGAGGAGATGGTTGCCAATGGTTTCGTGCAGGAGGTTAGAGGGCTCGTAGACCGTGGTTACCGCCTGGATCTCAAACCCATGCAGAGCGTCGGCTACCGTCATATGGGTCTCTACCTGAGCGGCGTGATGGGGCTGGAGGAGGCCGTTTCTCTTATGCAGCGGGATACCCGTCACCTGGCCAAACGCCAGCTCACCTGGTTCCGTGCCGACAAGGAGATCCGCTGGTTCCACCCGGAGAGGGACAAAAAAGAGATTTTAGATACCGTTAGAGGTTTTTGCCAGTTAGGATAATTTATTCGTTTTGAGTAACAATAGCTTGCAGACATTAGGTTTGACGCTATAATAGTTTCACTATTTTGTTAGGGGGCCAGAAATGAAGGCTATCGCTTTCCGAAGCAAAGTAAAGTCGGACGGTACTATTGTAGTACCCAAAAAGGTACGTAGTTCAGTTGAGGGCGAACAGGTTCGAGTAGTGTTGCTGTGGCCTGAATCGGATGAGGATACTGCCCTGTGGGAGCAGGCAGGCATTGAAGCATTCCTAGAAGGGGACGGGCAATCCAATGCCCTCTACGACTAAAATGGGACAGACTGTGATCATACATTGTCGTAATGCAAGACCCGGCCCCATAGGCGGTCAAGCTAACGAAAGGGCACGAAAATGAATTCACAAGTCCTAGGATTGCGAGTCGCAGGCGCGATTTTCGGGCTCATGTGCTTAGGGCAGTTGACGCGGTTGGTAACGCAAGCGGAAGTGCTCCTCGCCGGTCACCAGGTGCCGCTTTGGCTAAGCGCGTTTGCCTTCATGATTCTGGCTGGGTTGAGTCTTTGGATGTGGAAACTCTCTTACAGCTCTACCGGTTGAGAAAGAGTTGGGCTCGGCTTTAAACGGAAAGTCACAAGCCAAGGAGAGAAAAGATGGCCTTGACACGTCAGTGGGGATCCACAGGTAGTCCGTACGAATCTCGTATGGGCATCTCTCGTGCCATACGGGCTGGGCAGTTTATCGCCGTGACTGGAACAGCCCCCTTGGGCCCGGATGGTAAGACAGTCGGCATCGGTGATCCGACAGCGCAAGCCAGGCGATGTTTTGCGATCATTCGCAGCGCGCTGGAAGGCCTTGGGGCCTCCCTTTCTGACGTTGTGCGCACACGCATTTTGCTGACACGGATCGAGGATTGGGAGGTTGTGGCCCAGGTTCATGGGGAGATCTTCCGTGAGATTCGGCCTGCAACTACGGTCATGCAGGTAAGCCGCTTCATCGATCCCGACTGGCTTCTTGAAATCGAGGCGGATGCTGTGGTCGACGAAGCCTAATGGCTCCGGCTGGCAGATGGGAGGTGGACGTTTGTGGATCTGAGCTTCAGCAGCAGGGCAGGGGGTTTTCGATCAGGTTATAGACGTCGTCGAAGGTGACGTCGTTGATGGTCCTCTGGATCTTGAAGAGGCGGGGTGGTTCGCCTTTAAGAAAGACCATGAGGGCCGTTTCGATCGGTGGACAGCCGGCCTTCACGCACGGGACCTCTTTGACGACAATCGGGGCGTCGCTCGGAAATTCCAGAATCGTCTGAACCCAATAGCGGATTTGATCCAACGTGTAGGAGGAAACGTCCACCTTGCGCCCGAAAGGATCACCCCCGGTCGAGGCGTTCCCATCGTCCGTAGCGAGACAATTTTTGAAGCCCTCGGTGATCTTATCCCGGCCCAACTCTCGACCGATGAACACGAGGCGATTGAGGCGCTCCTCACCGGGGGCCCATTGGCGTCCCGGACGCCCATCGAACAGGAGATGCACGCCCTGGAAAACAAACTGGTCCGGGTCGTTGCGCAGGTTAAGGATCCCCTTCATGCGCAGGATCTTCGGACCGAACTCGGTAAGCAGATCACGAAACCACCGGCTCACCTTGAGGCCATCGAGGTCGCCCGGTATCACAATGGAGACTGTGGAAATGTCCTCGGTGTGGCGGTGATCGTCGGAGTGGTTTTGTGCCTTGGCTTCGATGGCTAGGCTCCGAAGATCCAAGACGGTGGGGATATCGACGTCGGCATTGCTCGTTTGATAGATGCGCGCCGCACCGTTCAATACCCTGATTTTGTATTCGAGCTCGGACAAGTCCTCCGGGGAGATCAGGTCCATCTTGTTCAGAAGCACGAGGTCAGCGAAGGCTATTTGTTCCCGCGCCTCGGTGCAATAGTCGATTTGTTGCCAGATGTGTTTGGAGTCCACCACGGTGACGACCCCGTTGAGCTGAAATTCGTTGCGGATGCGTTCATCGATGAAAAAAGTCTGAACCACCGAGGCCGGATCGGCGAGCCCGGTGGTTTCGATCATGAGAGTATCGAACTTCGATCTCTGCTCGAGGAGATGAAACAAGCTGCGCAGCAGGTCGCCCCGCACCGTACAGCAGATGCAGCCGTTGTTCATCTGAACGATTTCTTGCTCCGATGAGATCAGGAGGTGGTGGTCGATGCCGACCTCGCCGAACTCATTGACAATGACGGCGACACGCCGGCCGTGTTCGGTGGTAAGGATGCGGTTAAGCAGCGTGGTTTTCCCAGCGCCAAGAAAGCCGGTGAGAATGGTTACCGGTATCCGGTGATCGCTCCGATCAGTCATTTGTTGCTCCGGAAAAAAGCCACCTAAAAGTAACAACGACAATGGAAGGAGTCAATATGAGGAGAGCGAGCTGCTATCTTTCGTACAAGGCTTTGATAAAGCCGCTGCTGTCGATCTCCTTCAGATAGCTGAGATCGACGAGGCTGTCGGGGGCGATTTCGCGGGCCTTCGGGCTTCTGGCGCCGATTTCATCTAGTACCAGGCGGATTCCCTTCATCGTCGGATAGGGCGCTCGCGGCATCACCTTCACCGCGTAGTGGTTGTAGGTCTCCTCCAGCATATCGCGCTCTCCGATGCGGGAGTATTTGGCGAGCACCTTGAGGCTGAAGTCCCTGTCCGTCTTGAAGCGGTGGAGCCCCTCCACGTAAGCCTTAAGATAGCGGCGGACGATATCGGGATGCTCCCGAACGTAGCTCCTGGTCGTGACTACTCCGGCCCCCTGGTAGTCCACGCCGATAGCGCTGAGATCGACCAGCATCTGAAATCCAAGCTTGAGCGCGCGGAGGTTAAGCGGGGATGAAAGCACGCCGCCGTCTATCCCGCCCGAAGAAAGGCCTGCCAGGATCTCCTGAGATCCTCCCATCTGGACCAGTGCGACCTCTCGATCGGGCTGGATTCCCCATTGGTTCAGGATATAGCGTAGAAGAAAGTCGTCGGATGTGCCGAACCGTGTGACGCCCAGCTTCTTTCCTCTGAGATCCGTGCGGCTTTTGATCTCCGG
>MGRY01000241.1:4283-14748 GCA_001799045.1 Deltaproteobacteria bacterium RIFCSPLOWO2_02_56_12
GAGAAGAACAGGGCGAGGGCCAGCAAGGCGGCTTGAGTTTTTCTTTTACTCATATTCTTCATCCGTGCATTCCGAAGGATGGAGCCGTGACCCTTACTTCCCGTAAAGCCTGCCGATAAAACCGCTCTTTTCGAGCTCTTCGACGAAACTCGGATCGGCGAACTCTTCCGGCTTGTGCTTCCAGATATCAGGACGGATCATCGCCACGTACTCGAAGCTGGTCTGCATCCCTTTGAGGTTGGGATAGGGGGCTGCGAGCCGGTATTTGGCGAAAAGCTCCCAGGATTCCTGCGCGAGACTATCGTCATCCAGGCGGAGCGTCTTCTTGATGACCCTCTTCGCAAAGTCCGCATCCGTCTTAAAGAGCGCGATCCCTTCAAGGTGCGCCCTCATGTATCTCATGATCAAATCACGGTCCTGCCGGATGATGGAGCGTCGCGAGGCGATCTCGCTCCAGGGATAGTCGACCTCTTTGAAGAAATCCCAGAAGAGGGAGAAACCGGCCCGCTGCGCCAGAACAAATGCGGGATGGGAGAGGGCCGCCGCCGGGATCTTGCCTTGCTTCAGAGCAAGCAGCCGATCGGCGTCCCCACCCACCTGCAGAAGGGCGAAATCTTTATCCGGATGAAGCCCCTTTTTCCTGGCAAGATGGCGCACCAGGAAATCCGTGAGGGAGCCGAAGGTCGTGACCCCGACGGTCTTTCCCTTGAGGTCTTCCGTCCTCTTGATGTCGGGCCTGACCATGAGCGCCTGAACCACGCCGGGCATCGTATGGGCCAGGACCACCATGTCGGAGCCGGCCAGCACGGCATTCATCACGGTCGGCGTAGCGATGGGTGAGATCTGTACGCTCCCCGCCACGAGAGCCCTAGAAGCTATGCCGGAGCCTTGCATGACGACGACCTCGGCTTCGAGGCCGTGCTTCTCAAAGAGCTTGGCTTCTTTGGTGAAGAAGATGATGATGTTGCCCATGCTCACGGCGGGCACCCCGACATAAATCTTCTTCAAAGTTTTTCCCTGGGAGAAGAGCGGGGCCGGCAGAGTCAAAAGAAGGGCGGATAGGAAAAGGGTGCAAGACTTCCGAAAAAAAGACATCGCCTCAACTCCTTTGGCAATCGTAGTATAAAGAATATATTCGCCTTTTGCGCAGCTTGTCAACGAGAGGGATAGCTTCCCCGCATGAGGGGATCTGCCCGGCTATCGCTGGGAGAGGAGCTCGTGGATCCGTTCACTGGTCATAGGGAGCCGGGTTACACGGACACCTATGGCTTTGCTTACGGCGTTGGCGATGGTCGCTCCCACAGGGTCTAATGAGCCCTCTGCGAAGCCCTTGGCGCCAAAGGGGCCGGTGGGCTCCGGCTCTTCAACAACACCAATCAGCAGCTCCTGAGGGACGTCGAAGGTCGTAGGGATCAGATAAGTGGCAAAAGAAGTGTTGGTCACACCGTTTTCTACCTTTACCTCTTCCATCAGGGCTGACCCCAAGCCCATCATCATGCCTCCATGCACTTGGCCCTCCACGATCAATGGGTTGATCATGTGACCCACGTCGGTGAGGGCCAGATAGCGGAGAATTCGAATTTGTCCGGTCCCTTCGTCCACCTCCACCAGAGCCACGTGAACGTTAAAGTTATAAGTTCCCGCAGGTCTACCCTGTCCTGTCTCCGGATCCGGAGGAACGGTATCCGGCAAAAATTCCGCCACAGACGTTACGCTATGAAAAGTGTGCTTGCTGAACAGCCCCGCCAGGGTTACGCCCTGCTCCCGGTACACCACCGATCCGTTCATCAACCTCAGCTCCTCAGGCGCACAACCTAGGTCACCAGCCGCGATTTCCAGTACCCGCTGGCGCGCCTTTGCCGCCGCCAGACGCACGGCGTTTCCCGATAGATAGGTCACACGACTGGCAGAAGTGGACTCACAGTCGGGTGATATTGCGGTGTCGTTAGTCACGACGTTCACGCGATCCACATCCACGCCTAATTCCTCGGCGGCAACCTGAGCCATCATGGTATCGGACCCCTGGCCCAGGTCCACGTGGCCGCAGGCTACAGTGGCGCTACCGTCGGGATGCAGACTGACCACGGCGGTGCTCCGTGAGGGTTTGCGGATGCTGCCGATGCCGCGGGTGCTGCAACCCACCCCTACCGCGCGCAGTTTTCCTTTAGCAGGCGCCTGCTGCAGCAGGGGTTTGAGCGACTGCACTGTAAGCTTGGCCTTGCCCAGCATCTCCTTTATCGGAACGCTCGCACCCATGACCTGGCCCGTGGCGTTAGGTAGCGTCGTGTCGAGAGCATTACGCATCCTGAGTTCTATAGGGTCCAGGCCGAGGCGACCGGTGAGTTCGTCCATCAGCGACTCCAAGGCAAAGGTCACCTGGGGAACCCCGTACCCTCGCATGGCGCCGCAAGGGACACAATTGGTAAAAACGGCATACGCGTCGGCCTTGATGTTTGGGATATAATAGGGGCCGGAGACGTGGGTAGCGGACTTCGTGATCACTGCTTTTCCCTGAAGGAGGTATGCTCCCGTGTTTCCCACAAGAGTCGCCTCCAGGGCCAACAGCTTGCCTTCTCGGTTGGCCCCAAGCTTCATATCCATCACAAATGGATGGCACTTGTAGCTGGAAATCAGGGACTCCTCACGGGAATAGCGGAGCTTGGCGGGGCGACCCGCCTTCCAGGCGATGAGAGCGGCTAAGCACTGAGCATGTGGGTTAATCTTCCCACCGAAGCCGCCGCCGGTCATCATCTGGTGCACCCGCACGCGGCTCTGGGGCAACCCCAACACCCGAGAGACCTCCTCGCGGTCGAGGTGTGCGTACTGAGTGGAAGACCAAACCGTGAACCCCCCTCCTGGATCCGGCGCAACCACCGCGACCTCCGGCTCCATATAAGCATGCTCAACGCGCGGATAGAAAAACCTCTTTTCCACTACCACCGTCGCATCTCGAAACGCCGCCTCCATGTCACCGCGGCGAACCTTAGAGTGGGTGCCAATGTTTCCTCCGGAATGTACTTGAGGTGCCCCGGGCTCCATCGCCTTAAACGGATCCAAAACGGGAGCCAGGATCTCATAGTCCACCTTGATTAGCTCAAGGGCTTCTTCTGCTGCCTGCTCCGTCTCCGCCCCAACCAGGGCGACGGCATCACCTACATACCCTACCGCTTCACCGCACAGGACAGGCTGATCCTTGATGATGGGTCCCATCAGCTTCTCCCCGGGGATGTCCTGAGCAGTAAGGACAGAGATCACCCCCGGGTAATTGCGGGCACGAGAGGTGTCGATGGAGCGAATTCGGGCGTTGGGGTGCGGGCTTCGCACCACTTTAACGTAAAGCATTCCCGGGAGGGAAAGGTCGTCGGCGTACCTCGCTTCGCCCAGCACCTTGCTCCGGGCATCCAGGCGCGGGATGGACTTGCCAATAACTTTGTGGTCGTTGCTCACGCTCTACTTCCCTCCCCGAAGAGTTTTCCCGGCGGCGGCGACGGCCTTCAGGATGCTTACGTACCCGGTGCAGCGACATAGATTTCCGGCAAGAGCGAGCCGTATGTCCTTCTCGTTGGCATTAGGATCCTCATCGAGAAGAGACTTTGCCGCGAGGATCATGCCCGGAGTACAAAAACCGCATTGAACGGCCCCGTGGTCGATGAAGGCCTGCTGTAAAGGATGCAACTCGCCGTTGGAACTTATCCCTTCGATTGTGGTAACGCTGCTCCCGTTGCTCTCCACAGCCAGGACAAGGCAGGAATTAACGGCCTTGCCGTCCACGATCACCGTGCAGGCGCCACAGTCTCCGGTCTCACACCCGCTCTTGGTTCCCACCAGTCCCAGGCGATACCTCAGCAGATCCTGAAGAGTCTCGTTAGGAGCAACGGAGATCTCGCGAGTTTGACCATTAATAATTACACGGATGTTGTGGGTTATATTCACAGGACGGCCTCTGTTATCTCTCGCTCAATTGCTCAAGGGCGCGCGCCACCAGGATCTTAACCATGGCGCGACGGTAACTCGCCGAGCCCCGTATGTCGCTGATAGGTCGGGCGTCTTTTTCCGCAGCCAATCGGGCCGCATCTTCCACAGTTCTTCCTTCAATGAGCTGGCCAAGGAGGGCCTTTTCCGCATTGCGGGCCCGAATAGGAGTGGGGGCAACTGCTCCCAGGGCGATGCGCACGTCCGTCCAGATCCTCTTTGAGGCGTCGGGAACGGCGAAGACTGCCACACTTACAATACAGATATCCTCAGGGGCCCCGCGCGGACCCAGCTTGTAGAAAACACCCCGGCCTTGGTCTGGCGCGGATGGAACGTGTATCTCAGTTAGCAGTTCCCGCTCCAGCACTGTCTTCCCGGGGCCTGAAAAGAAATTCTCTAAGGGCACCAGCCGCTCTCCTTGGGGGCCCACAAGTTTAACTGACGCTTCCAAAGCGAGAAGGGCAGGGGCGCTGTCAGCCGCAGGTGAAGCATTAGCGAGGTTTCCACCTATCGTGGCACGATTTCCAATCTGCATCGAGCCAAGCACCGCAAGGGCCTGGGAGAGTAGGGGAAAGCGTTCCTTTACCAGAGGCGACCGGGCGATGGTTCGGGTGTTGACGGCAGCGCCAAGGCATAGCCCTGCGTCTTCAGGCCGGATGGCGCCGAGGTTCGAGATGTGCTTGATATCAACGAGAGTCCGATGGCGTAGCCTCCCATCCTTCATAGCTACCAGCAGGTCTGTTCCCCCCGCTAAGAGGCTGACGCCTCCGTCCAGTTTCTCCATAAGCGACAACGCTTCCTCCATCGTTGAGGGTTGATAGTAATCAAAGGATGGAAGCTTTCCCAGCATGCGTGTTGCCAAACGCAAAACGCGTACCAATCAGAGGCAGTACGGAAGAGATCCGAATATCTACTTATTTATGATGAAATTGACGGGGCTTCCTGAGGAAATATTCCAGGAATTGGGAATTTCGTAGCTTTTTTTCCTGAAACCGAAAAAGGCTATATTAGTTCGCTCGATTCTTTCACCACAATCGCTTTAATGCTAAACTTGACAACTCGATTCGACAGTGGAAAGGTGCAATGATCAGCTGGATGGAGGTTGCTATGAGAGTCAAGGGATTTTGGAAGGAATGGGCGGGTTGTGCTGCCGCTCTGGCGTTGTTCGTGGCGGCAGCGGTCGTCTCGCAGTCCGCCATGTCTGGTCCGAATATTACAGTTTACAAAAGCCCAACCTGAGGGTGCTGTTCTAAGTGGGTGGGCCACCTGCAAGCAAAGGGATTTAATGTCAAGACAAATAATGTTACCGATAACCAACTCAATGAAATAGAGGTAAAGTATGGCGTGCCGAGGTCACTGCAGAGCTGTCATACTGCGCTTGTTGAAGGATATGTCATCGAGGGGCATGTGCCGGCGGATCTGATCTATCGCTTGCTGAAAGAGAAACCGCCGGTGATCGGGCTCGCGGTGCCCGGTATGCCGGATGGTTCGCCGGGGATGGAGGGAGCTAACTCTGGGCCGTACGATGTCCTGGTCTTCGATCGAAAGGGCGCGGTGCGGCTATACGCGCGCAGATAATAGCGCCCAGGAATAGAATGCGACAGGCAGCTAACAAGAACAAATTCAATATTCTCGCAAGAAAGAAACCTAAGCTATGGCTATCCTGAAAGTCGAAGGGCTCGTTAAAACGTACAAGGACCTCAAGGCCCTTGACAACGTGAGTTTCGAGTTCAACAAAGGGATCCTCTCGCTATTAGGGCCCTCCGGATGCGGCAAGACTACGTTACTCAGGTGCATCGCCGGTCTCGAGGTCCCCGATGACGGCTCCATCTACATCGACGACAAGGTCCAGACTTCGATCCGTGAAACAATCCTGGTCCCGCCTTACTCGAGAGCAATCGGTTTTGTCTTCCAAAGCTATGCCCTCTGGCCGCACATGACCGTATATAAGAATGTCGCTTTCGGACTTAAGCTCACGAAAGTTCCGGACGGCGAGATTAGAAAGAAAGTAATAGCCACGTTGGACTTGGTCGGGCTGCATGGCTTGGATCAGAGGTATCCTTCCCAACTGAGCGGAGGACAGCAGCAAAGGGTTGCCCTGGCCAGGAGCATCGCCATGGAACCCCGCCTTATTCTTCTCGATGAGCCCCTGAGCAACCTGGATGCGAAGTTGCGAGAGGAGATGAGGGTTGAATTGAAGAAACTGATCAAGAAAGTTGGCATCAGCGCCGTCTATGTAACTCACGACCAGGAGGAGGCCTTTGTCATCTCGGACACCGTAATCGTGATGGACGGGGGCAGGATTCTCCAATATGCAACGCCTGACGAAATCTATAACCGGCCGGCAGACCAGTTCGTGGCGTCTTTTATCGGACGGTCTGTGCTGGTAGACGGAAAGATGGTCAAAGTAGATAACGAAAACTGCCTGGTGGCGGTCCCGGAGTTCAATAATGCCGTGCTCGTGTGCCATCGGCCCCAGAGTGGAGGCGCTGGCGACCCTTGTAAACTGGTTATCAGGACCAGTGAGATAAAATTAAACAGCAAGAGGTTTGAGAGTCAGGAAAATGTGTTGGAAGGTTCCATGAGCGGCCGCGATTATCGCGGAGGACTTACGGACCACAGGATCCAGGTAGGATCCAGGGAAATTGTCGTGACCTCCCACAAGCTATGCCCCATGATTAACGTTGACAATGACGGCGGGAAGATTTTCCTGCACATAGATCCATCTGCTATCAGCGTCATTATCGATAAGCCGCAAGCTGTTCCCCAACATGCCGGGGGCTGATCTAAAGTTAGGAGTAAGCCACGATTAACTGGAAAAAAGTCAAACTGGCCTACCAGCAGGGGATTCTCATACCTCTCTTCTCCAGCGTCATTGCCGGATCTCTGATCGTTACACCGATCTTGATCGTGTTGTTCCGCAGCTTCACCACCGGGAGGCTGGGTACAATTGTCGCTTTCAACGTTCAGAACTATATCAAGGTCTTTACCGACCCGGAGATCCTGCCCATGATCAACAACTCCATTCTCTATGCGGCTGGTTCCGCGGCCCTGGGGACCGGGGTGGGCGCAATGCTGGCCTGGATCGTGGCCCGGACTAACACGCCGGGGAGGGTCCTGGTGGAGCTTATGCCCCTCTACCCCATACTCATGCCCCCCATTATGAAAAACATCGCCTGGATTCTTCTGCTGGCGCCAAAGTCCGGGATCCTCAATGGCTTTCTCCGAGAGAACTTCGGAATACAGCAGCTGGTTTTCAATGCCTTTACTCTTCCAGCCATGGTGTGGGTTTTCGGCCTTGCATGCGTCCCACTGGGATACCTGTTCCTCTTGCCGGTCTTTCTCTCGTTCGACCCGTCGTTGGAGGAGAGCGCTTACATCTCCGGCAGCAAGCCCATGAGAACAATGCTGCGAATTACCTTTCCTCTTGCGTTTCCCGCGTTTCTATCCGCCTTTGTATTGAACTTTTTAAGAGGCCTGCGTTCTTTCGAGACCCCGGTGCTTCAGGGCAGCCCTGGCGGAATAAATGTTTTCGTCGCCAAGGTATATGATTCCATGTCCGTTGAATACAATCCCGGCATCGCCACAGCTTATAGCACCGTATTAATTATCCTTTCGGTCCTCGCGCTGCTGTTCTATGTCCGGGCTACCCGCTTTTCCGAGAGATATGCCACTATCACGGGGAAGGGGTACAGAGTCAAAGTCATCGACATAGGAAAATGGAAGTACGCCACCTTCCTGGCCGTTTTCGCCTACTTCCTGGTCGGCATAGCGATTCCGTTCGTCGTTCTGATCGTGGTTTCGCTGATTCCCTATTATGATTATGAAACCTTCATGATGTTTCCGGCGAATATCGACCTGTCGAATTATCACAGGGTGCTGAACCATCCGAGCTTCGTGAGCGGCCTGTACAACTCCCTCTTCCTGTCGGTCACGATCGCGCTCGTCACGGTCCTGGCCGGCATCATCATGGCGTTCACCATTTACCGGACCAAGGTTTACGGCAGCAAGGTCTTCGAGTTCATCGGGACAATGCCCCTGGCGTTCCCTCCGCTGGTGCTCTCGCTCGGGCTGGTAATCGCGGTCATCGGCACCCCTTTATACAACACCCTATGGGCGCTCGGATTGGGGCTGTTTGTCGCCTACTTTCCCTATGCGCTGAGAAATGCTTCGGGTGCCATCGTGAACATTCATAAAGAACTGGACGAGGCCGCCTGGGTTCATGGGGCCAGGTGGAGGCACGTGTTCTTTCAAGTGACCCTTCCGCTCTTAAAGCCCACGGTTACGGGCGCGCTCTTCTACATTTTCATCGAGGCGATCCGCAATATCGATGTCGCCGTCCTGCTCGTTGCTCCCGGCAACGAGTACGGGCCGGTTACCCTCTTCGAATACTTCAGGGTGGGCCAGTGGGCGGAGGCCGCAGCAGGGGGAGTGATCTACCTCATTATATTGATTCTGGCCGTTTCGATCGCAAAGTTCGTTTTCAAAATTAAGTTTAGTCTATGACGGGGGGCTTTTCAGCCCTTGATAAATAGCACGGCTTACCGGTAATATGCATCGTCCAACAGTCTCTATAATAAAGGGGGGTATGAGCATGAAGAAAAGAACTTTGCTGGCTGTAGTGGTTTCGATTTTCTCGGTTACGGTCGCATTAGGAAGCGTTGCCCTGGCGGCATCTGCACCCAGTGACCCATTCACCAAGGTCAGCGGCGAACTATACGCCAAAGCGAAACAAGAGGGGGCATTGACCGTTTATTCGGTTTGGGATGTTGAGCACATCGTTGCCATCCTCGGCGCATTTTCCAAGCGCTATCCGGGGATAAAGACGAATTACTGGCAGGGAAGAAACCCGGAGATCGTCACCAGGGTTATGACGGAATTTCAGGCGGGCAGGGATAGCGTTGACGCGATCCTTTCCGATAACGCCCCACCGGTAATCAGGGCGGCTGGAGCGATCATGGCGTATGAGACGGTGCAGAAGGCATCGTTGATCCTCCATGACCCCACCATGCCTGTCGTCAGCCTGCAGATTCAGGCGTTGGTTTACAATACAAAGAAGCTGAAGCCCGCGGATCTGCCCAAAAGCTGGGAGGATGTGGCCAATCCCAAGTATAAAGGGAACGTGGCCCTGGACGATCCGATGAGGGCAGGGCCGCTGAGCACTCAACTCGCGGCCTTGAAGGGGCTGTGGAAGGACGACGCTCGCTGGACGCGCTTTGTCAAGGGACTCAAGGCGCTGGGTGTGCCGGTCCATAAGAGCACCAGCGCTATGATGCGGCTTGTCATTGCCGGTGAGTACGCTCTGGCCATGCCAGCTCTGCTGCATGATGTCGTCAATGAGATGGGCAAAGGGACTCCTGTCAACCTGGTCAAAACGGCTTCTCCCATAGTGTTTGCCCGCTATGCGGGTATCTACGCCAAGGCGGCGCATCCTAATGCGGCCAAGCTCCTTGCAGAATGGCTGATCTCGACGGAGGGACAGGCCACGCTGGATTCCATAGGCCGCGAGGCTTCGAGAAAGGGTTTCCAATCAAAGACTTCTATCGGCCACGCTTACCCGGCGGGCACCCAGCCGATTCCGGTGCACGACAAGCTTTTTCTGGAAGATCCGAAGAAGTGGCTCGATACGAACGTGAAGCCGCTTTGGGAAGGGTAATAGCGAGCAGAAGGGGCTCACTGCTCTTTGGGGATCTTATGAGGCGCTCAACCTTAGAATATGGATAGGGAGGTGTTCCGTGGCTGAACGAGTATGGGACCGTTTTCTCACCGAGCAGGACCGCGCCCATGTGCAGATGAAACCCCCCAACCCCATTGGCTTCGGAAAAAAACCCGGTTTGCTCCTGATCGATCTCTACCGATGGGTCTTCGGCGACAACCCCCAACCCATACTGGAATCGATCAAGAGCTGGCCTGGGAGTTGCGGGCTGGCGGGCTGGAACGCGATCCCCTCCATCCAGACACTTTTGAAGACGGCCCGTGAAGTCCGCATACCGATCGTGCATGTAACAGGCCTGGCAAATGCCGGTGTTGATGAATGGTCCTTCAGGCGGGACGTGGAGCGTAGCCAGTTGACTCCCGAGGCGCGGGAGCGCCGGAGCCGCAAGTATGACATTATCGAACAGGTGGAGCCCCTTCCCGGAGAAGCGGTTCTGCGTAAGTTATCTCCGAGCGCCTTCTGGGGCACCCCCCTGGTGGGTCACCTGAACCAGCTGGGCATCGATACCGTCATTACGTGCGGTGAAAGCACCAGCGGCTGTGTGCGCGCGAGCGTGGTCGATGGCTGCACCTATCGCTTTCGTATGATCGTGGTGGAGGAGTGCGTCTTTGATCGCCACGAGGCGGCCCATGCCATCAATCTTTTCGATATGCATCAAAAATACGCCGACGTGCTGCCGCTTGCGCAAGTGGCGCAGTACCTCCATTCGTGGCGCGCCGAACAGCCCGTAGGGGCTTAGCGCTGGCAGGAGTCGAAGATCAGCGGGAAGCAGCAGGT
>MGRY01000241.1:14814-14893 GCA_001799045.1 Deltaproteobacteria bacterium RIFCSPLOWO2_02_56_12
CAAAGCTCATGTCGGCGAAATCTTCGGGCCTGGCGTTTTTTGCCTTGGGCTCTCTTTCGCTTAATTCCACCAGGGCCTC